>JAHCKF010000497.1 GCA_026125925.1 Pseudolabrys sp. | reverse complement strand
CAGGGGAGGGTGAACAGCGCTAACCAATATGATGCGACGGCTCTTTGTCCTTGGCGAGCGCGGGCGAGACGCCGTGCTTGGCGGCCTTGGTGAACTTCTTGATCACGCGATCGCGCTTCAGCTTGGAAATGTGATCGATGAACAGCACGCCGTTGATGTGGTCGATCTCGTGCTGCAGGCAGGTGGCCAGCAGGCCGTCAGCCTCGACCTCGTGGGCCTTGCCGTCGGCATCGAAATACTTCACCCGCACCTTGGCCGGCCGCTCGACCTCCTCGTAGTACTCGGGGATCGACAGGCAGCCCTCCTCGTAGGTCGAAGTCTCGTCCGACGACCACACGATCTCCGGATTGATGAAGAGCTGCGGCGCCTTCGGCTCGTCCTTGCCGGCGACGTCGATGGTGATGACGCGGAGCGGCTCGCCGATCTGGATGGCGGCCAGCCCGATACCGGGCGCCTCGTACATGGTCTCGAACATGTCGTCGACCAGCGTGCGCAGCGGCTTGTCGAACGCCGTGATCGGCTCGGATTTCAGCCGCAGCTTCTTTTCGGGGATGATGAGGATATCGCGGATCGCCATGGCGGCGATGTAAGGGTTGGCGGGCGGAAGGTCAACGGAACCGGCCCAAAACCGGCGGTTTCGGCCCGCAGGGCCGCTCGTTCGCTCTTCGTTCCCTCGGCGTCCGAATCGCGGTAGAACCCGGTCCATGACCGAAAACCTGTCCGCTTCCCTCCAGACCCTACTGCAATCGCCCATCGCGCTCCCCGTCGCGCTCGGGGTACTCGCTCTGCTCGTTGTCGGCGTCATCGCCATCCTGATCATCCTGCTGCGGCCGCCGAAACCGATGGTGGACGAGGAGCAGGACCAGCGGCTGCGCGAGCTCAACGCGCGGCTCGACGCCATGGGCGCGTGGCTGCAGAACGCCCACGGCCAACTGGCACAGACGGTCAACACGCGGCTCGACGCGGTGAGCCAGAACCTCGGCGAGTCGATGAAGACGACCGCCAAGCACACCTCCGATCATTTGCAGGCGCTGCACTCGCGCCTCGCCGTCATCGACCAGGCGCAGAAGAACATCACCGAACTGTCCTCCACCGTGACCTCGCTGCAGAGCGTGCTGAGCAACAAGCAGTCGCGCGGCGCCTTCGGCCAGGGTCAGCTCGAGGCCATCGTCGCCGACGTGCTGCCCAAGGGCGCCTACGAATTCCAGTACACGCTGAGCAATCGTACCAAGCCGGATTGCGTCGTGTTCATGCCGGATTCCGGGCCGCTGGTGATCGACGCCAAGTTTCCGCTCGAGGCGATGACGGCGCTGCGCAACGCAGCGACCGACGAGGAGCGCAAGCTGGCGGCGGCGCGCGTGCGCACCGACATCGCCAAGCACGTCACCGACATCGCCGGCAAATATCTCATCCCCGGCGAGACGCAAGACATCGCACTGATGTTCATTCCGTCGGAGTCGGTCTATGCCGATCTGCACGAGCAGTTCGACGACCTGGTGCAAAAGGCGCAGCGCGCCCGCGTCATGATCGTGTCGCCGACGCTGATGGTGATGGCGATCCAGGTGATCAAGCAGGTGCGCAAGGACGCGGCGATGCGCGAGGCCGCCGACCAGATCCGCACCGAGGTCGGCATGATGATGAAGGACGTCGGCCTGCTGAGCGATCGCGTGCGCAAGCTGCAGTCGCACTTCAACCAGGCCAATGCCGACATCGACCAGATCCTGATCTCGACCG
>JAHCKF010000496.1 GCA_026125925.1 Pseudolabrys sp. | reverse complement strand
GAGCTGCTGCGACTCATAAGCCTTGAGAATCTGTCCCGGCTCGAACTGCATCGCATGCACGCCGGTGATGCGGTCGCGCAGCCCGTATTTCCTGATCTGGTGGTGGAACCACGGAATGTAGCGGGTGTTGATGGTGACGATGCCGACGCGCTGTCCGAGCTGGCAGCTATAGAGCATCGAGGCTTCGCCGAGCGCGACGACCGGGATCTTCACCACCGAACGGGCCTCGTAGAGCCCGGCATCCTGGAAGTGGCCGATCACGAAGGCGTCGTAGCCTTCGCGTTCCGCGCGCACCGCATTGCAGATCACCTCGCGCGCGCAGCGCATCTCGACGATCGGATGCGCGTAGGAGTCGTGCGGGGTGATGCCGTGGACCTCGACGGCGGTGCCGTCATCCACGATCTTGCCGAGGTGGGCGCGCAGCCTGTCCCAATAGGTCTTGCCGTGCTCGTAGTCGACGTAGCTCTGATACCAGATACGAATGTCGGCCTCCCCTTGTGATGGCGGCTGCGGCCAGCTTGTCTTTCCTCCCATATACTTTAAGGTTAAAGTAATTGTCCAGAATGACCGACAGCCCCGACCAGCCTGCACCCCGCCCGCTCGCGGCGCTGTTTGCGCCGCACGAGCGCACCGTGCCCGCGATGCTGGCGCGCCAGGCCGAGCGTCATGGCGACAAACCGCTGGTCTCGACCGGCGGCGTGAGTTGGACCTTCGCGCAGGCCCGGGAGGCGGCGAGCCGCTTCGCCGCCACGCTCCGCGCGGCCGGGATCGGGGCCGGCGACCGGGTCGCCCTGATCTGCTCGAACCGCATCGAATTCCTGCAGGCCTTCCTCGGCTGCGCCTGGCTCGGCGCCGTCGCCGTACCGGTCAACACCGCCTCGCGCGGCCATCAGCTTCAGCACATCCTGTCGAATTCCGGCGCGCGGCTGATGATCATCGAGGACGCCTTCCGCGCCAATCTCGACCAGATCGACGTCGCCGCGCTGCCGCTGGAGATCATCTGGACCGTCGACGGCGACACGCCGATCACGGTCGGGGCGATCACCTCCGCGCCGCTGCCCGCGCCGGGCGCGCCGGTAGAGCCCGCCGCGCTGAAGCCGGACGACATGCTGACGATCCTCTACACCTCCGGCACCACCGGGCCGTCGAAGGGCGTCTGCTGTCCGCACGCGCAATATTTCTGGTGGAGCCTCAACACCGCCGAACTGCTCGAGCTGCGGACCGACGACGTGCTCTGCACCACGCTGCCGCTGTTCCACACCAATGCGCTCAACACGTTTTTCCAGGCGCTGCTGGTCGGCATCCCGGTGACCTTCGAGCGGCGGTTCTCGGCGTCGGACTTCTACGCCGCGCTGATGCGCTCCAACGCGACCGTGACCTATGTTCTCGGCGCCATGGTGCCGATCCTGCTGTCGCGGCCGAAGGGTCCCGAGGAGTCCGCGCATCGCGCCAGACGCGCGCTCGCGCCCGGCGTGCCGGCGCGCTTCCACGCCGAATTCATCGAACGCACCGGCATCCGGCTGATCGACGGCTGGGGCTCGACCGAAACCAATTTCGCCATCGGCACCACCGCCGACAGGCAGCGCCCCGGCCTGATGGGCACCGTGTATCGCGGCTTTCACGCCCGCGTCGTCGATGCCGACGACAACGACGTGCCGGACGGCACGCCCGGCGAGATGCTGGTGCGCGCCGACGAGCCGCTCGCGTTCTCGACCGGCTACTTCGCCGCGCCGGAG
>JAHCKF010000495.1 GCA_026125925.1 Pseudolabrys sp. | reverse complement strand
CGGCGCGTTGAGCGCGGCATCGAGCTTGGACGGCGCGCTGCGCGAGGCGAATGAATAGGCAAAGCGCCCCGACACCACCTTGCGGTCGAAGGACGCCTTGAGCTTGTCGACGGCGATCTTCTCGCTGCCGAGCGTGAGATCGCCGCGGATGCTCAGCGGGCTGATGTCGATCGGCGCGGCCGGCTGCGCCTTGTCGCTGCGGCCTTCCAGCCAGGCCGCCAGCACCTTGGGGTCGCTGGCATCGATTTCGGCGGGGCCGGTAAAGGCGACGCCGGCTGCATCCACCGCCAGATGGCCGGACAGCTTCACCTGCGTGTAGCCGGGCGCGCGGAATTCGAAACGATCGAGGTTCCAGCCGGTGGCGTCGCTGGAAATATCGCCGCGCAGGTTCTGTACCGCATTGCCGCCGAGCGTCACCTGATCGATGCCGACGCCGATCGAAATCGGGAAGGACGGCGCGAAGGCGCCGCCGCCGAGCTGGATCAGATCGCGGATCGCCGCGGCTGGCGGCGGATGCGCGCCGTTCTCTTCGGCGAGCACGCGATCGAGATCGATCTGCCGGCCCGACAGCACGCCTTCGAAGCGCGGCTTCTTGCCGAACTTGAAATCGGCAACGCCGGTGAGCTTCAGCCCCTGATCTTCCGGGCCATAGAGAAATTCGAGTTGTTCGAACAGCGCCGATTGCGCATTGGACTTCAGCCTGGACGTGATGCGCCAGGGTTGCGTCAGCTTGCCGCCGCCCTTCGGCGCGATGCCGACCGGCTTCGCCAGTTTGAGCGTACCTTCGAACTGCGGCGTGCCACTGAGCGTGAGCACGCCGTCGGTCTCGATGCTGAGCGGGCGGTTGACCGGATCGACATTGACACGAACTTTCAGAGTGCCGTCGTCGGCGTAACGTCCGGACGACAGGCGGAACGGATAGAGCTCACCACCGATTGTCGCGGCGCCCTCGCCTTTTACCGGCCCGAGCAGCGAGCGCGCTTCACCGTTGAACCAGACGCGTTCCAGCGACAAAGTCGCGCCATCCGCCTGCGTCACCGTCAGCACGCCGTCTTCGATGCTGAGTTTGTCGATGGTGATGTCTTCGGGGTTGAAGGCGAAGGACAGCCCGGGCGTGCGCACCTGGCCGGTGGCGTCCGCGGTCAGGTTGACGCGCGGGCCGGCGATGTTCAATTCGGTGGCGCGCCACTCGTTGCGCAGCAGCGGCGCCAGCGCGAACTCGATACCGAGCGAGCGCGCCTTGACGGTCTCGGTCGCCGGCTTGCCATCGGCTGCGCCGATCTGGATGTCATTGAGCGTCAGCCGCGGCGACGGCAACAGGCGCAGATCGACGGCGCCGCCGACCCGTACCGGCGCACCGATCACGTGACTGGCCTGGGTCTCGAAGATCGAGCGGTAACCGTTCCAATCGATCAGCAGCGGGCCGACCAGCGCCGCGACCACGGCGAGGATGATGGCAATCGCCACTGTGAGCAAAGTCGTCTGCACGCCGTCTCCCGCGGCGCGCCATGCCCCCCGGCCGGCGCGCCTCACCCCTGATGGTATAGGCCATTATTGGCGGTTTCCGTTGGCAAATCTATGTCGGGGAGAAGGAAGGCGCCTAATGACCGTCGTCCCCGCGTAGGCGGGGACCCATACGCCGTGCACTCTCGGTAATCCGGTGGCTATGGGTCCCGGCCCTCGCCAGAGCTCGGCCGGGACGACGGCTAGGGAGCCGGCAGCATCTTGCCGGGATTG
>JAHCKF010000494.1 GCA_026125925.1 Pseudolabrys sp. | reverse complement strand
CGTATGGGTCCCCGCCTTCGCGGGGACGACAAGTAATTGTGCGCCTTTGGCCATGGTGATGCCTGCCAAAGCGCGCTATCTTCTACGGCAATATTAGTGGATTATGCCAATATTGATCACATTGAAGGCGGAATATGCCAATCGCTAAACTCGATCCGATCGACCGCAAAATACTCAGCCTGCTGCAGGCCGATGGCCGCATGAGCATCAACGATCTCGCCGTGCAGGTGGGGCTGTCGCCGTCGCCGTGCCTGCGCCGCGTGCGGCTCCTGGAAAAGGCCGGGATCATCAACCGCTACGTCGCGGTGCTCGACCAGCGCGCGGTGGGCCTGCCGGTGTCGGTGTTCATTTCGATCAAGCTCGACAAGCAGCGCGAGGAAATGCTCGAGCGTTTCGGTAAGACCATCTCGCGCTGGCCCGAAGTGCTGGAGTGCTACCTGATGACCGGCCAACGCGATTATCTGCTGCGCGTCGTCGTGCCGGACCTGCCGAGCTACGAGCGCTTCCTCAAGACCAAGCTGACGCGGCTCGACGGCATCGCCTCGATCGAATCGAGCTTCGCGCTGGAGCAGGTGAAGTACACCAACGTGCTGCCGGTGGAGGCGCGAACCTAGTCGTTCTTCTGCGCGGCCGTCAGCGGCTTGTCGGGCGCGGCGAGCACGGTCCTGCAGGCCGGGGGGAGGTCGGCGAGCGTGATCTGCTTCGGCGGCTTCGCATTGGGGTTGGGCGGGGCCCGCTTCGGATGCAGGACGCGGTCCGAAAACCAGTAATCGAGCGCCTTGCCGCAGCCGTCGCTCTCCGGCACCGGCGGCTGCTTGCGGCAGCTCGGCGAATCCGCCGGGCAGGCGAGGCGCACATGGATGTGGTCATGGTGGGCATACCAGGGCCGCACCTTGTCCATCCACTCCGGATGCTTGTTGCCCTGCATCCGGCACATTTCCTTCTTGATCGCGGCATTCACGAGCACGCGCTCGACGCCCGGTTGCTCCGCCGCGACGCGGATGAAGTCGTAATGCTGCGGGGTCCAGGTCTTGGGGTTGATGTTCTTCCAGTCGGCGGCGACGAGGTTGGTCGCCGAGATCTTCTCGCGCTCCTCACTCGACAGCACGTGGTTCGGCATCGGCATAAACCAGACGTCGACATCGAGGCCGGTCTGATGACTCTTGTGGCCGAAGGGGGTGGGGCCGCCGCGCGGCTGCGCCATGTCGCCGACGAGAATGCCGTGCCAGCCGGTGGCCTTGGCGGCGGCGGGGGCGAAGCGCTCGAGGAAGCGGACGAGATTGGGGTGGCCCCACATGCGATTGCGCGAGATGCGCATCACCTGCCAGGTCGGCCCGTTGACCGGCAGCGCGACGCCGCCTTGCAGACAGCCGCCGGGGTAGTAGCCGATCGCCATGGCCTTGCCGAGGCTCGGCAATTTCTCGGCGGCGAACAGTTTCTTGGCCGGCGTCGTCTCGTCCGCCTTGATGGGCTGGTCGACGGCAGCCGGTTTCTCCGGCGGCATCGGCGCCAAGGCGGCGATCTTCGGCTCCGGCGCCGGCGGTGCAGGCGCGATCGCCGGCTCGGCGGGAGCCGGTACGACGGCGGGCGGTGGCGTAACGGGCGCAGGTGGCGCCGGCTCGGCCTTGGCTGACTCAGGCGCAGGTGGGGGCGCGACCGGCGCCGGTGCAGCTGCGACTGGCGGCGGCGGCTCGGGTGCAGAGGCCGGCACGAGCGCGGCGGATTTCTGCGGCGGCGGTTCAGG
>JAHCKF010000493.1 GCA_026125925.1 Pseudolabrys sp. | reverse complement strand
GGAGAGCGACTTCCCCGATCTCGCCGCCGGCGAGATGAGCCACTCCTTCAGTCTGCCGGCCGCCGACCTCAAGCGCCTCATCGACAAGACGCAGTTTGCGATCTCGACCGAGGAGACGCGCTACTACCTCAACGGCATCTATCTGCACGCCGCCGGCAAGATGCTGCGCGCCGTCGCCACCGACGGCCACCGCCTGGCGCAGGTCGAACTGGCGCTGCCGGAAGGCGCCGACGGCATGCCCGGCATCATTATCCCGCGCAAGACCGTCGCCGAGGTGCAGCGTCTCATTGAAACCGGCGAAGGCGACATCGCGGTCGAACTGTCCGCCGGCAAGATCCGCTTCTCCATCGGCAATGTGGTGCTGATCTCGAAGCTGATCGACGGCACGTTCCCCGATTACGGCCGCGTCATCCCGGCCAACAACGACAAGAGCCTCGTCGTCGACAAGAAGGATTTCGAGGCCGCGGTCGACCGCGTGTCCACGGTGTCGAGCGAGCGCGGCCGCGCCGTGAAGCTGTCGATCACCGGCGGGCGGCTGGTGCTGTCGGTGACCAATCCGGATTCCGGCAGCGCCACCGAAGAGCTCGAGGTCGACTACGAATCCGACGCGCTCGATATCGGCTTCAATTCGCGCTACCTGCTGGATATCGCGGCGCAGATCGAGGGCGAGGTCGCGGTGCTCAAGCTCGCCGATCCGGGCTCGCCGACGCTGATCCAGGACAAGGACGCCAAGGGCGCGCTCTACGTCCTGATGCCGATGCGCGTGTAAAGGCGCGCTCGCGCTCGACTTTAGCCGGAGTAGATCCATGCAGATCGCCATGATCGGGCTCGGCCGCATGGGCGCCAATTTGGCGCGTCGTCTGATCAGGCACGGCCATCAGGTCGTGGTCAGCGATCATTCGGCCGCCGCCGTCGAGACCTTGGCCAAGGATGGTGGCGCCGCGGCCGCTTCGCTCGAGGATGTCGTCAAGAAGCTCAGCGCGCCGCGCGCCGTCTGGGTGATGCTGCCGGCGGGCGACGCCACCGAGACGACGATCAATCGCCTCGCCGAACTTCTGTCGCCCGGCGACACGATCATCGACGGCGGCAACACCAACTGGCGCGACGATTTGCGCCGCGCCGCGGCGCTGAAGGCGCGCGGCCTGCACCATATCGACGTCGGCACCTCGGGCGGCGTGCTCGGCGCAACGTCCGGCTACTGCCTGATGATCGGCGGTGAGAAGGCGGCGGTCGATCGTCTCGCGCCTGTCTTTGCCGCGCTGGCGCCCGGCGACGGCAAAATCTCGCAAGGGTCGACGGCGCCGGACGGCTGGCTGCATGTCGGGCCCAACGGCGCCGGCCATTTCGTCAAGATGGTGCACAACGGCATCGAATACGGCCTGATGCAGGCCTATGCCGAAGGCTTCCAGATCCTCGCCGAGGCCAATGACGCCAGCGTGCCGGAAGCCGAGCGCATGCCGCTCGATATCGGCGCCATCGCCGAAGTCTGGCGCCACGGCAGCATCGTCGAATCCAAACTGCTCGACGTCACCGCCACAGCTTTGGCCGGCGACAACAAACTCGACGCGTTCTCCGGCGTCGTCGACGACACCGGTGAAGGCCGCTGGACCATCCAGACGGCGATCGAGCGCGCCATTCCGGTGATGACATTGTCGGCTGCACTCTATGCCCGTTTCCGTTCGCGCCGGCAGCCGAACTTCGCCGACAAGGTGATCTCGGCGATGCGCCGCGGCTTCGGCGGCCACGGTGAAG
>JAHCKF010000492.1 GCA_026125925.1 Pseudolabrys sp. | reverse complement strand
TGCCCGTCCGCCAGTTGTCCGAAGCCGTCGTCAACCGCATCGCCGCCGGCGAGGTGGTCGAGCGCCCGGCCAGCGTCGTCAAGGAGCTGGTCGAGAATGCGCTCGATGCCGGGGCGACGCGCATCGACGTGCTGACCGACGGCGGCGGTCGCCGGCTGATCCGCGTCACCGACGACGGCGCCGGCATGACCCGCGCCGATCTCGAGCTGTGCGTCGAGCGCCACGCCACCTCCAAGCTGGACGGCGACGACCTGCTCGCGATCCACACGCTCGGCTTTCGCGGCGAGGCGCTGCCGTCGATCGGCTCGGTGGCGCGGCTGACGATCACGACGCGGCATATGAGCGAGCCGCATGCCTGGTGCCTCAGCGTCGATGCCGGCGACAAGTCGGAGATCAAGCCGGCGGCGCTGGGCCGGGGCACCACCATCGAGGTGCGCGATCTGTTCTACGCGACCCCGGCGCGGCTGAAGTTTCTCAAGACCGACCGCAGCGAAGGCGAGGCGGTGCGCGAGGTGGTGCGGCGGCTGGCGATGAGCCGGCCCGACGTCGCCTTCACGCTGGCGGGCGAGGAGCGCACGCCCGTAACGTGGAGCGCGGCCGGCGAGGAAGAGCCGCTGGTGCGGCTCGGCGACGTGCTCGGCGCCGACTTCCGCGCCAACGCTATCGCCATCAACGCGGAGCGCGAAGGCGTGCGTGTCGAAGGCTTCGCCGGGCTTCCGACATTGTCGCGCGCCAATTCGCTCGGCCAGTATCTGTTCGTCAACGGCCGCCCGGTGCGCGACAAGCTGATGGTCGGCGCGGTGCGCGGCGCCTATGCCGATTATCTGCCGCGCGATCGTCATCCGGTGCTGGCTTTGTTCGTGACGCTGCCGACCAGCGAAGTGGACGTCAATGTGCATCCGGCCAAGACCGAAGTGCGCTTCCGCGATGCCGGGCTGGTGCGCGGCCTGATCGTCAGCGCGCTCAAGCATGCGCTGGCGCGCGAAGGCCAGCGCGCGGCATCGACCGGCGGCGGCGCGACGATCGCCGCGTTCCGCCCGGTGACGCGGCGCGCGCCCTTTGACTGGCGCAACTCGCCGTCGCGGCCGACGCCGTGGACGCCGACGCAGGGCAATGTCGCGCTCGGCTTCGAAGAGGTCGCTCAAGCCGCGTTCGATGTCGGCGGGCCGTCGGCGGATGCGCGGGTCGAGAGCTTCGCGCCGGCGCCGGATTTGATCGACAAGCCTTTGGGCGCGGCGCGGGCGCAGATTCACGAGACCTATATCGTGACGCAGACGCGTGACGGTCTCGTCGTCGTCGATCAGCACGCCGCGCATGAGCGCATCGTCTATGAGCGCATGAAGGCGGCGCTGGACAAGAGCGGCATCGGCCGGCAGTTGCTGCTGATCCCGGAGATCGTCGAGCTGGATGAGAGCGATGCGGCGCGGCTGGTGGCGCGCGCGGCTGACCTGGAGCGCTTCGGCCTGGTGCTGGAAGCGTTCGGGCCGGGCGCGGTTGCGGTGCGCGAAACCCCCTCGATGTTGGGCGACGTCGATGTGCGCGGGTTGGTGACCGATCTCGCGGAGCATATGGCCGAGTGGGACGATTCATTGCCGCTGGAGCGGCGGTTGCTGCATGTCTCAGCGACCATGGCCTGCCACGGCTCGGTGCGCGCCGGGCGCAGGCTCAAGCCCGACGAGATGAACGCGCTGCTGCGCGAGATGGAATCGACGCCGAATTCCGGCCAGTGCAACCACGGCCGCCCGACTTATGTCGAACTGAAGCTGGGCGATA
>JAHCKF010000491.1 GCA_026125925.1 Pseudolabrys sp. | reverse complement strand
TGCCGCGATCCAGACCCATGGCGGCGGCGCCCATGGGGTTGTTCGGCGAGCCGCCGGGATAGGTCGGCGTGCGGCCGGGAATACGCGCCCAGGCCGGGCGGATGTGCTTGGCCGCCACATAGGCGATGCCATGCCAGGCCATGCCGGCCTTGCCGACGCCGACCGGATAGCGGATCGCTCGCCCGCCATCGACGACATAGAAGAGCTGGCGCTGGCTGGTGGCGACGACGATGGTGCCGGGCTGGTAGCCGCTGCGAAAGGCCACGAGGTCGCCGCGCGCAGCGGCGGGCGAGGCGGTGAGCAGGGCGAGGATGAACAGGAGGGTGGCGGCGACCGGCCGTAACAACGTCATTACTCGACGATCACCGGCGTGCCGACGGCGACGATGCGATACAGTTCGCGGATGTCGCGGTTGAACATGCGGATGCAGCCGTAGGAGACGAAGCCGCCGATTGAGCGCGGATTGTTGGTGCCGTGAATGGCGTATTCGCCGCCGCGCATGGTCAGTGCCGCATCGCCCATCGGATTGTGCGGCGAGCCGCCGGGAATGACGTCCGGCATGTTCGGATGATCGCGGCGGATCACATCCGGCGGCGCCCAGGCCGGCTTCACATATTTGCCCTCGATGCGCGCTTTACCGGTCCAGGTCATGCCCTCGCGGCCGACGCCAACCGGGAAGCGCAGCGCGCGGTAGTCGTCGAGCACGTAGTACAGGCGCCGTTCATTCGTTTTGACGACGATGGTGCCCGGTGCGAAGCCGGAGAACGGCACGACGCCGCGCTCCGTCGCGCCGGCGGGCGCACCATGGGCTATGACGGCGGCGAACACCGCCCAGCAGAGGACGAAGGCGACGAACAGCACCGTCCGTTTGAGGAGAACTTGGGTCATGACGCGGCTCGGGAAATATTCCAATGCCGCAATCATAGGGCGGCGCGCGGCGCCGTCGGCGGAAAGCTGCCGGTAACGTAAACGAGGTGGGTGGAACTTCCCGATCTCCGCTCACCCCCGCGAAAGCGGGGGTCCAGCTTCTGGATTCCCGCTTTCGCGGGAATGAGCGGAGTTTGGATCAGCGGGCGATATTCAAACCTTCGCTTCCGCCTTCTTGTTCTGGCGGTTGGCGACGAGGTCATCGACCACCGCCGGATCGGCGAGCGTCGTGGTGTCGCCGAGATTGCCGAACTCGTCCTCGGCGATCTTGCGCAGGATACGGCGCATGATCTTGCCCGAGCGCGTCTTCGGCAGGCCGGGCGAGAACTGGATGAGGTCGGGCGCCGCGAACGGGCCGATCTCCTTGCGCACCCACTGCACCAGTTCCTTGCGCAGTTCCTCGGTCGGCTTCTCGCCGGCCATCAGGGTGACATAGGCGTAGATGCCCTGGCCCTTGATGTCGTGCGGATAGCCGACGACGGCGGCTTCCGACACCTTGGCATGCGCGACCAGCGCGCTCTCGACTTCGGCCGTGCCCATGCGGTGGCCGGACACGTTGATGACGTCGTCGACGCGACCGGTGATCCAGTAATAACCGTCTTCGTCGCGGCGGCAGCCGTCGCCGGTGAAGTACTTGCCCGGATAGGTCTTGAAGTAGGTGTCGATGAAGCGCTGATGATCGCCATAGACCGTGCGCATCTGCCCGGGCCACGAGTCGGCGATGCACAGATTGCCGGAGGTGGCGCCCTCGAGCACCTTGCCCTCGGCATCGACGATCTCCGGCACCACGCCGAAGAACGGCCGCGTCGCCGAGCCCGGCTTGAGTTTGGTGGCGCCCGGCAACGGCGTGATGAGAATGCCGCCGGT
>JAHCKF010000490.1 GCA_026125925.1 Pseudolabrys sp. | reverse complement strand
CGCTCGATGAAGACCAGGGCCTCGCGTTGATCCCACGAATGGTTGCCAAGCGTCACGGCGTCGGCGCCGGCGTCGATCAGTTCGTTGTAGATCGTCTCGGTGATACCGAAGCCGCCGGCGGCGTTCTCGCCATTGATGACGACGAGGTCGAGCTTCCAGTTTTTGACCAGTCCCGGAAGCTTGTCGAGCACGACCGCGCGCCCGGACCGTCCGACGATGTCACCAATGAACAGAATACGCATCAGCCTGCTTTCGAAAACGCGATCGTTTCTTTTTCCGTTAGCACGAAATCGAGCCGCTGGTCGTGCTGGGTCGCCGGCACCTGCGGTATTTCCTGAACCGCGAAGGCGATGCCGATCGCGGTGATTGTCTTGACCGCGCGCAATTCCGCAATGGTGCGATCGTAGTATCCGGCGCCGTAGCCGATGCGGTGGCCGGCGCGGTCGAAACAGGCAAGCGGTACAAGCAGGATGTCGGGTTTCACCGCTGCGGCTGTGGGCATCGGCTCGCGAATGCCCCATTGACCCGACTTGAATTGATCGCCGAACGCATAGGCGCGCATGATCAGCGGCTTGCCGCGCCCGTCGATGCAGGGCAGCGCCAGTTGCGCGCCGGCGGCCGCGAGCTGGCGCATCAGCGGCAGGGGATTGATTTCGGTCTTCATCGGCATGAAACCGGAGATGATCAGGCCGGGCTTGACCGCGACCGGCAGGCCACGTGCCGCCAAGGTCTCGGCTGCGGCCTGGCGCTCGGCCGCCGGCATGGCGTCGCGCTTCGCCAGTATGGCGGCGCGGAGTTCACTCTTGCCCACGGCAACAGGATCATCTGAAGAAGGTGAAGCCACGGCGCGCGTTATACCCCCTCAATCCGGTGTAGGCTATCGCTGTCCGGAGCCTCACGACGCGGTCATCAGAACCCGAGGTGCCCCCTTGAACGGCGAACTATTCCAACTTGTTGCGCTCGCCTGCGACGTCAATGCCGGGCTCGCGGGCAGCAAGCGTCCCATTGCCGATCACGTGGCCTACAGATTTTGCCGGTCGATCTCCTTTGCCACGCTCGAGGAAAAGCCTTCCGGCGAGTGGCAAGAGACGATCATTGCCGCAGCACCTGACTCGTGGATCGAAAGCCTCGTCGAGAAGCGGGCCGTCGGCGCCGCCCTCTCGCTGGGCCCGCGGGAGGACGAGCCGCTGGCGGAACGCGTCGCTACCGCCTTCGCCGGTGGTGGCAGCGATTGGGCCTTGGAAATCGATCTGCCCGGCAACATCCGGCAAAAATGGATCGCGCGCTGGGAAACCGGCGAACCCGATGCGTCCGGCGAGAGGATTTGGCGGGTGACTTACGGATGCATCGAGACGTCGGCCGGCCCGCCGCGGCAGCCGCCGGATCTCGCCGCCGCCAGCGACGATCTTGAACGCGCGCTGGTCGCCGTCCGATCGTTCGCCATGCAGCAGGGGCACCTGGACAATTTCGTCGAGACATTCGACACGGCGCTGAAATGCCTGACCGCTCCGCCTGGACGCCCTGCGTATCCGCTCGACACATACATGCACATACTGACGCCGCACGCCGCCAATGTGCTGCAGGCGGCGGAATGCGCCTGGGTCTTCGGCGGCATGGGAAGCTGGAACGACATGGGCTTCGATGGGGCGGCGGACGTCGAGTACCGAAGCGTCTCGGACGGTCTCTACGTCGCGATCAACGGCGCCATCCTGACCGCCGTGAACAGCAGTCTCGGGCCGGGGGGCAGGACCGGGCGATGAAGTGCGGAGCCGCAATGGCCGTGGGAGTGTGATCC
>JAHCKF010000049.1 GCA_026125925.1 Pseudolabrys sp. | reverse complement strand
GCTCGGCGGTCTCCAGGGCCAGGGCCGACTTGCCGCTGGCGGTGGGCCCGGCTATCAGGACCGCATTGAACAGCCGCCCCTCCCCCACGGATGAAGTCTCCATGTCGCTCGTCGCCACGCTGATTGCCAATCCGAAGGGCCACGCCCTCGCCGCGCCGCTGCTGGATATGGCACGCCGGGCGGTGAACGCAACCGGCATCGACATGCTCGCGCCCGGCATCGCCTGCGATCTCGTGCCGTCACCGGACATCGGCCGCGACGAGGCGGAACGGCGGCTGCGCGACGCCCTGCGGGGCGCGCCCGTCGATGTCGCGGTCCAGCAGGCGGCGGGCCGCCGCAAGTCGATCCTGATCGCCGACATGGATTCGACCATGATCGACCAGGAGTGCATCGACGAGCTTGCCGACTATGTGGGCCTGAAGGCGCATGTCGCAGCGATCACCGAGCGCGCGATGCGGGGCGAACTTCCGTTCGAGCCAGCCTTGCGCGAGCGCGTGGCACTCCTGAAAGACCTGCCGCTTTCGGTAATCGAGGAGACTATCCGTGCGAAAATTACGCTCGCCGCCGGTGGCAAGGAACTGATCTCCGCGCTCAAGGCCAACAGCGTCTACACTTGCCTGGTCTCCGGAGGCTTCACGCTATTTACGAACGTGATCGCGGAGAAACTCGGCTTCGACGAGAACCGCGCGAACGAACTGCTGCTCGAAGACGGCAAGCTCACAGGCAAGGTGAAGGAACCGATCCTCGGCCGCGCTGCGAAGCTCGCGACCTTGCAGGAACTCACTTCGCGGCTCGGGATCCGTCCGGAAGAAACCATCGCGATCGGCGACGGCGCCAACGACCTCGACATGATCGCCGAGGCCGGCCTCGGCGTCGCCTATCACGCCAAGCCGAAGGTGGCGGAAGCGGCGCCCGCCCGCATCGAGCACGGCGACCTCACCGCCCTGCTCTACATCCAGGGCTATCGCCGCGACGAGTTTGTCGAGGGCTGAAAAACCTGTCCCGGGCGCCATGCAGCATGGAGTGATGCATGGCAGACCCGGGACCGTAACAAGCTCAATCATCCGCGACGGCCCCGGCTCTGCCGGCGCAGCGTTGCACGCTGCACCGCGTCCGGGACAGGGCGGCTACTGCAGCCCGATCGCGACGAAGCTCGGATCGCCTTCCGGCGACACCACCAGGAGGACGACGGCCTTCTTGCCGTCCTTCTTCAGCTGCTCGATGCGCTTTTGCAAATCGGCGGCGGTGGTCACCGCCTGCTGCTGCACCTCGGCGATCACCATGCCCGGCTGCAAGCGCTTCTCGGCGGCCGGCGAGTTGGGTTCGACGCCGGTGATGACGACGCCCCCCTTCACCTTGTCCTGGATCTTGTACTTCTTGCGCGCCGCGTCGTTGAGGTTGGCGAGGTCGAGGCCGAGCGCTTTCTTGACTGCGGATTTGTCGTCCGCCGGCTGATCCTTCTTCGGTGTCAGCGAAGCCTGCTGCGTCTTCTCGCCATCGTCGAGACGGCCGAGTTTCACCGTCTTCGTTTCTTCTTTGCCCTTGCGGATGATGGTGACGCTGACGTCCTTGCCGACCGCGGTTTCCGCCACGATCTTCGGCAGATCGCGCATCTCCTTGATGTCCTTGCCGTCGAACTTGATGACGACGTCGCCCGGCTCGATGCCGGCGGGCTTGGCCGGGCCCTTATCGTCGATACCGGCAATGAGCGCGCCACGTGGTGGCTTGATGTTCAGGCTGTCGGCGATCTCGTCGGTAACCTGCTGGATGCGCACACCGAGCCAGCCGCGACGCACTTCCTTGAACTCGCGCAATTGATCGATGACGCCGACCACCGTCTTCGACGGCACGGCAAAGCCGATGCCGATCGATCCGCCCGAAGGCGAGATGATCGCCGTGTTGACGCCGATGACCTCGCCGTCGAGGTTGAACAGCGGACCGCCGGAGTTGCCGCGGTTGATGGCGGCGTCCGTCTGGATGTAGTTGTCGTAGGGGCCGGATTGGATGTCGCGGTTGCGCGCCGACACGATGCCGGCGGTCACGGTGCCGCCGAGCGAGAACGGGTTACCGATCGCGATCACCCATTCGCCGAGGCGCAGTTTGTCGCTATCGCCGAACTTCACCGCCTTGAGCGGCTTGGTCGGCGTCACCTTGAGCAGCGCCAGGTCGGTCTTCTTGTCGGTGCCGATCAGTTCGGCCTTGAGGGTCGTGCCGTCATTGAGGATGACGCTGACCTCGTCGGCGTCGGCGATGACGTGATTGTTGGTCACGACATAGCCGGTCGAGTCGATGATGAAGCCGGAGCCGAGCGAATTGACCCGGCGCGACGGCGCATTGCCGTTCGGCCCGGGCGTACCGCCCTGGCCACGCCGGTTCTTGAAGAACTCTTCGAAGAACTCCTCGAACGGCGAGCCCGGCGGCAGCTGCGGCATCTTGTCGTTGCTGAGATCGACCGTCTGCTTGGTCGAAATGTTGACGACGGCGTCGATCACCTGCTCGGCGACGTCGGCAATACCTTCCGGTCCGCGCGCCATGGCCGGCTGCGCGAACCACGGGCCGACAAGGACGGCCGCCAGCATGAAGGCAAAGGTCGTCTTGAAACGATGCGAAGGGGCGCCCATTGGCGTCGATTCTCCAGGGAGGGGGTCAGCCACAAGGTGACCCCGAATTAGCGGCGATTCAAGGGCGGCGGCGGCCGGCGAAAAACGCCAGTCGCCGCAAGGGTCCGGATAGAGGCCGGCCGCCTATGCGCGTACCAGCCACACGAGCAGAAGGCCGACCACCGCCGAGCCAATGCCGATGACGCGCAGCAGGCCGTCCGGCGTCTCCAGGACGCTCAGCAAGGCCTTTTTGCCCTGTCCGGGAAACGCCGCGAAGATCAGGCCCTCGATGACGAAGACCAGACCCAGCGCGGCGAGAAAGTCCGCCATGCCCCCGCGCACGGGCTACTGGGCCGCCGTGGGCGGTTTCGGCGCCGTCGGCGTCGTCGTCGCCGGCGCCGCCCCGGTCGGCTGGTTGAAGAACCGGAAGAAGTTGTTGTCCGGTTTCAGGAGCAGCCGGGTGTCGCCCGCCTTCATGCTCGCCTCATAGGCCTGCATGGAGCGGTAGAAGGCGAAGAACTCGGGGTCCTTGTTGAAGGCCGCGGCGAAGATCTGGTTCCTCGTCGCATCGCCCTCACCACGGATTTGCTCGGCCCGCGAATTCGCCTCCGCCACCAGCACCGTCGCCTCACGATCGGCACGCGAGCGGATTTCCTGGGCGCGCTGGGCGCCCTGGGCGCGGAATTCGGCCGCTTCCCGCGCACGCTCGGTCTGCATGCGCTGATAGACCGCCTGGCTGTTCTGCTCCGGCAGATCGGCCCGGCGGATCCGCACATCGACGACCTGGATTCCGTAGCTGGTGGCTTCCTTGTCGACGAGTTGAAGGATGCGCTCCATCAGGTCGGCGCGCTGATCGCGCACGACATGGGTAAAGGTCGCCTCACCGAGCACGCGGCGCAGCGCCGAGTTCAGGAGGATGGCGAGCTGCGAGTTGGCGCCCTGGATCGAGCCGAGGGTCTGATAGAACTGCAACGGGTTCTTGATGCGGTAGCGTGCGAAGGCATCGACCACCAGACGTTTCTGGTCGGAGGCGATGACTTCCTGCGCCGGCGCTTCCAGATCGAGGATGCGCCGGTCGACGAAGATGACGTTATCGACGAAGGGCAGCTTCACATGCAGCCCTGGCTCGCTGACGACACGCTTGGGCTCGCCGAGGCGGACCACCAGCGCCTGTTGCGTCTGATAGACGGTGAACAGCGACGAGTAGCCGATGATGAGGGCCGCTGCCGCAATGACGACGAGGACGCCGCCGATGAAATTCAATCTCATGGCTTGGTCCCCTGGCTGCGCGCCGGCGCCGGACGCGCCAATTCATTGAGCGGCAGGTAAGGCACCACGCCGCCCGAACCGTTGGCGCCCGAGTCGATGATCACCTTGTCGGCGCCACCGAGCACGCGCTCCATGGTTTCGAGATACATACGTTCACGCGTCACGTCGGGCGCCTTCTTGTATTGCTCGTAAATCTGATCGAAGCGCGAGGATTGACCGGTGGCCTCCGCCACGGTCTGCGACTTGTAGCCTTCAGCAGCCTGCGTAATCTGCGCCACCTTGCCGCGCGCTTCGGGAAGAACGCGGTTGGCATAGGTCTGCGCCTCGTTGACGGCGCGCTCGAGGTCGGCACGCGCCGCCTGGACGTCGCGGAACGCATCGATCACCTGCGTCGGCGGATCGACCTTCTGCAATTGCACCTGCTGAATCAGGATGCCGGCGCCATAGGTGTCCAACGTCTTCTGCATCAGTTCGTGCACGGCGTTCTCGATGGTCTGCCGCGCGCCGGTGAGGATCGGCTGGATGTCTGAACGGCCGACCACCTCGCGCATCGCGCTTTCGGCCACCGCCTTCACGGTGCCTTCGGGATTCTGGATGTTGAACAGGTAGTCGCCGACGCCGGTCGGCTTCACCTTCCACAACACGGAGAAATCGACATCAACGATGTTTTCGTCGCCGGTGAGCATCAGACTCTCTTCCGGCACGTCGCGCGACGTCGAACCGCGGCGCACGTCTTCGCTGGTGCGCATGCCGATGTCGATCTTGTTGACGCGCAGCGCCTTCGGCGTCAGTGCGGTCTCGATCGGATACGGCAGGTGATAGTTCAGGCCCGGCTGCACTTCGCGTACTTCCTTGCCGAAGCGCAGCACGACGCCGAGCTCATCGGGCTCGACGCGGAAGAAGCCGGAAAAGCCCCAGAGCGCGACGGCCGCGAGCGCCGCAAGCGCAATGCCCTTGCCGCCCATATTGCCGGGCAGCACACCGCGCAGGCGGTCCTGGCCGCGGCGTAGCATCTCTTCGAGATCAGGCGGCTTGCCGCCGGGCGTCTGCGGATTGGAGCCCCAT
This sequence comes from Pseudolabrys sp., assembly GCA_026125925.1. Next base: position 8,532 of record JAHCKF010000049.1, on the reverse strand, counting down.
GGGCTCTTGCCACCGCCACCACCCGAACCCCAGGGGCCGCCACCGCCGCCCCCACCGCCTTGATTACTCCATGGCATGAAAATCTCTCCCAACGCCGCGACGAATGGCAGGTCTGCCTTTAGTTGGGAGGGGTTATAGGGGACGCAAGGGCTCGATACAACGCGCTGACATGCCGCATTTCAGGCGGAATTTGCGGCATTGGCGGCTGGCAGCCCGAATTGTACCGGCCCGTTCGCTGCGCGCGCCGGCGCTGTGGTAAATACCGACCATCGCTCATGGCAAGAAACGGAACGCGCGGGAGGACTGTCTTGAAGAACGCTTTCGATTTGACCGGCCGGGTCGCCCTGGTCACCGGCGGCAATGGCGGCATCGGCCTCGGGATGGCCAAGGGCCTCGCGCAGGCCGGCGCCACGGTGATGATCGCCGGACGCAACAAGGCCAAAGCCGAGGCGGCGCTCGCCGCGCTCAAGGCCATCGGCGGCAAGGCGGGCTTCATCGAGATCGACGTGCTCAAGGAGGAGTCGTGCCGTGCCGCGGTGGGCGCGACCGCCGAAAAGTTCGGCAAGCTCGACATCCTCGTCAACAATGCCGGCACGAGTGTTCGCAAGCCGCCGGAGCAACTGACCGCCGCGGACTGGCACCTGGTGATGGACACCAATGTCACCAGCGCCTTCCTGTGTTCGCAGGCGGTGTATCCGCACATGAAGAAGGCGGGCGGCGGCAAGATCATCAATATCGGCTCGATGATGTCGATTTTCGCCTCGTCCTACGCCACGCCCTACGCGTCGAGCAAAGGAGCCATCGTGCAGATGGCACGCTCCTTCGCGGTGGCCTGGGCGAAAGACAACATCCAGGTCAATTCCATTCTGCCCGGCTGGATCGATACCGAATTGACGAAGAAGGCGCGTGAGCAGGTGCCGGGCTTGCAGGAGCGCGTCGTCGCGCGCACGCCGGTGGCGAGGTGGGGCCTGCCCGATGACTTCGCCGGCATCGCGGTGTTTCTGGCCTCACCGGCATCGGACTTCGTCACCGGCACGGCGATCCCGGTCGATGGCGGCTATTCGGTGATGGCGTAGGTTCTACGCGCGCCGCTCGTAGGTGACCGTATCGAAGCTGGCGTCGTCGGCGGGACCGGCGTCGTAATGCTGCCGCGCCGTCTCGCGCCAGACGGCCGGATCGATTGCGGGAAACAGCACGTCGCCCTTCGGGCTCGCATGCACATGCGTGATTTCGAGCCGATCGGCCATGTCCATGGTGGCATCGAACACATCGCCGCCGCCGATGATCATGATCTCGGGGATGCCGCGGCGACGCGCATCATCGCGGGCGATGGCTAATGCGGCGTCGAGGCTGGTAGCGAGCGTCGTGCCGGCTGCGGCGAAGTTGAGGTCGCGCGTCATGACGATGTTGGTACGGTTCGGCAGTGGCTTACCGATCGACTCGAAGGTCTTGCGACCCATCAACACCGGCCGTCCGCTGGTGACACGCTTGAAATGCTGCAGGTCAGACTTGAGCCGCCACGGCAATTGACCGTTGCTGCCGATGACGCCGTTCGCGCCAATGGCGGCCACAAGGATGATCTCGACCTTCTTCTCGCTCGTGCTCATCACCGCCCTCCGCCGCCGAAGGCCATCAGCGCGTCACCGCTCATGCGGCAAATCTTCCAGTCCGGCAGGACGTCGGCGCCGATCGACTGATAGAACGCGATCGATGGCGCGTTCCAGTCGAGCACCGACCATTCGAAGCGGGCATAGCCCTGCTCGACGCAGCGCGCGGCGAGCCGCGCCATCAGCGCCTTGCCCAGTCCCTTGCCGCGATAGGCCGGCCGCACGAACAGGTCCTCGAGATAGATGCCGTGACGGCCACGGAAGGTGGAGAAGTTGAGAAACCAGATGGCGAGCCCGGCCGCCTCGCCGTCATATTCTGCGATGTCGCAGAACAGACGCGGCGTGGCGCCGAACAGCGCGCCGGCGATCATCTCCGGCGTCGCATCGACGGCGTGCGCAAGCTTTTCATATTCAGCGAGCTCGCGGATGAGATCGAAGATCAGCGGCGCGTCGGCGGGCGCGGCGGGACGAATGGAAATCATGACGCCTTTCCCAATCTCGTCATGGCCGGGCTCGTCCCGGCCATCCACGCCTTCATCTCAATCAAGAAAGACGTGGATGCCCGGCACAAGGCCGGGCATGACGACAGCGGGAGCGGGACTTCTGAGCATGCAAACGACACTAGACCGCCACCTCGGCCTTGATATGCGGATGTGGGTCGTAATTCTCGAGCGTGAAGTCCTCGTAGCGGAAGCCGAAGATGTCGTTCACGTCGGGATTGATGCGCATCGCCGGCAGCGCACGCGGCGCGCGCGACAACTGCAACTCGGCCTGCTCGACGTGATTGAGGTAGAGATGCGTGTCGCCGCCGGTCCAGACGAAGTCGCCCGGCTCATAGCCGGTCACCTGCGCCACCATCATCGTCAGCAAGGCATAAGACGCGATGTTGAACGGCACGCCGAGGAACACGTCGGCTGAGCGCTGGTAAAGCTGGCACGACAAGCGGCCATTGGCGACATAGAACTGGAACAGCAGATGACACGGGGGCAGCGCCATCTTGTCGACGTCGGCCGGATTCCACGCCGTGACGATGAGCCGCCGCGAATCCGGATTGCGCTTGATCATGTCGATGACGTTGGCGATCTGGTCGATGCTGCCGCCGTCCTTGGCCGGCCATGACCGCCATTGGTGGCCATAGACCGGGCCGAGATCGCCGCGCTCGTCGGCCCATTCGTCCCAGATGCGGACGCCATGGTCCTTCAGGTATTTGATGTTGGTGTCGCCGGCCAGGAACCACAGCAGTTCGTGGACGATCGACTTCAGGTGCAGCTTCTTGGTGGTCAGCAGCGGAAAGCCCTGGCCGAGGTCGAAGCGCATCTGGTAGCCGAACACCGAGCGCGTGCCGGTACCGGTACGGTCCCGCTTCTCCACGCCAACGCGGAGGATGTGGTCCATCAGGTCGAGATACTGGCGCATTGGCGGGCTCTGGGTTCGGCGACTCGGCTGAACATGGGGAAGATTACCCGGCCCGGCAACGATCCGGGGCGCGTTATCAACGGCCGAAAAAATCGCGCTAAAACAACAAGTTCCGGCGACGGCGCCGTTAACCGTAAAAGTTAATCGGCATTTCATAACCTTAACAATGGTTTAATTTGACCGGCGGCGGCCGGCTGCCCGGACGCCTGCGGCTGCTTTTTGGCCATCCCGTTCGTGAGTTTAGCGTTTTGACCGCAGCCACCCTCGATCACGGCCCGTCGCGCGACGACGGTCTCGACCTGAAAGCCGGCGGACACTGGACGGCCGTGCACGCCCGCACGCTGGAACCGCTGCTCGATGCCGCCAGCCACGCCGCCGGCAAGCACGGCCAGGGCCAGGTGCGCCGCGTCGTATTCGACGCCAGCGGCGTCGAGCATCTCGATACTTACGGCGCCTGGCTGATCGAGCGCACCTTGCGCGTCTGGAAGAGCCGCGGCGCCGAGACCGAACTCGTCGGCCTGGCGGCGAACTACCGCAACCTGTTCGACAAGGTACGCGCCGGTCGGCAGCAACTGACGCCGCTCAAGCACAAGCAGACCGGCCTCATCGCCACCTTCGAAAGCGTCGGCCGCACCATGACAGCGGTCTTCGGCGATCTGATGACGATCTTCCAGATCGCCGGCCAGCTCGTCGTCGCCTTCCTCAGCGTCTGCGCGCATCCCTGGCGCTTCCGCATCACCTCGATGGTCAATCACCTCGAGCGCGTGTGCTGGCACGCGGTGCCGATCATCCTGCTCATCACCTTCCTGATCGGCGCCATCATCGCGCAACAGGGCATCTTCCATTTCCGCACCTTCGGCGCCGACATCTATGTCGTCGACATGGTCGGCGTGCTGGTACTGCGTGAGCTCGGCGTGCTGATCGTCTGCATCATGATCGCCGGCCGCTCGGGCTCGGCCTACACGGCCGAACTCGGATCGATGAAGATGCGCGAGGAGGTCGATGCGCTGCGCACCATGGGCTTCGACCCGGTCGAGGTGCTCGTGTTGCCGCGCATTCTCGCGCTGATGATCGCGGTGCCCATCCTCACCTTCCTCGGCTCGATGGCGGCGCTGTACGGCGGCGGCCTGGTGGCCTGGCTCTACGGCGGCATCGATCCCAAGATCTTCATGTCACGCCTGCATGAATCGATCAACGGCCAGACCTTCGCCGTCGGCATGATCAAGGCGCCGTTCATGGCGCTGATCATCGGCCTGGTCGCCTGCATGGAAGGCATGCAGGTGAAGGGCTCGGCGGAGTCACTCGGCGCCAAGACCACGGACTCGGTGGTGAAGTCGATCTTCCTCGTCATCGTCATCGACGGCCTGTTCGCCGTCTTTTTCGCCTCGGTCGGGATCTGATATGCCGACGCGGTCCGACGACGCGGTCATCAAGGTGCGCGATCTGGTGGTCGATTTCGCCGGCCGCAAGGTCCTCAACGGCGTCAATCTCGATCTCAAGCGCGGCGAGATTCTCGGCTTCGTCGGCGCCTCGGGCGCCGGCAAGTCGGTGCTGACGCGCACCATCATCGGCCTGCTGCCGATGCAGCAAGGCACCATCGAAGTGCTCGGCGTCGAACTCTCGAAGGCGAGCCAGGCCGAGCGCCAGGCGGTCGACCGACGCTGGGGCGTGCTGTTCCAGCAAGGCGCCCTCTTCTCCTCGCTGACTTCGGGCAAGAACGTCGAGTTTCCGATTCGCGAGTATTTGCGGCTGTCGCCGAAGCTGACGACGGAAATCGCGATCTCGAAGCTGGAAATGGTCGGCCTCAAGCCCGACGTCTATCGCAATTATCCCTCGGAGCTGTCCGGCGGCATGATCAAGCGCGTGGCGCTTGCCCGCGCGCTGGCGCTCGATCCGGAAATCCTGTTCCTCGACGAGCCGACCTCCGGCCTCGACCCGATCAGCGCCGCCGAGTTCGATCACCTGCTGCTGACGCTGCAGGAGACGCTCGGCATTTCCGTATTCATGGTGACGCACGATCTCGACAGCCTGCATCGCACCTGCGACCGCATCGCGGTCCTGAGCGAGGGCAAAATCGTCGAGGTCGGCAATATGGACGTCATGCTGGCCTCGCAGCATCCATGGTTGAAAGAGTACTTCCATGGCGAGCGGGCCCATACCGATTTCCAGGTAGCGATCAAAGGACGGCGCGTCACAGAAAAGCGCGCGTGAGGAGTTGGAGCGATGGAAGACCGGGCGAAATTCGCATTGATCGGCTTGTTCACGTTCGCCGTGATCGCCGCCGCGTTCGGCTTCGTCTACTGGATCCACACGGCCGGTGGCAGCAAGGAGACCAAGCCCTACCTCGTCGTGTTCGAGGGCTCGGTCTCGGGTCTGCGCGTCGGCGGGCCGGTGCTCTTCAACGGCATCCGCGTCGGTGAGGTCACGGAGATGCGGCTGACCGACAAGCCCTCCGAGGTCGCCGCTGTCATCGCCATCACGCCGACGACGCCGATCCGATCCGACACCGTCGTAACGCTGGAATACGCCGGCCTCACCGGCATCGCCTCGGTATCGCTGAAGGGCGGCACCGCTTCCGCGCCGCCGCTGGCCGGCGCCAAGCGCGGCGATCTGCCGACCTTGCGCGCGGCCTCGACCGCAGGCGACATGGGCACCGCGGTGCGCGAAACCCTGGCCAAAGCCGACGCGATCATCGTCGAGAACCAGGAATCGCTGCGCAACACCATCAAGAATCTGGAGACGTTCACCGACGCGCTGGCGCGCAACAGCAAGCGGATCGACGAACTGGTCGGCAACGGCGCTCAGGCGATGAATTCGATCAACGATCTCGCCGTCAGCCTCAAGGCCGACACCAATAAGGTCGCCGACAATCTCGACAAGCTCACGACCAATCTCGACAAGCAGACCACCATGCTGACCGAGAACCTCGACCGCCGCACCGCGGAAATCACCGAAGGCATCACCAAGGTCACGGACACCGCCAACAAGCACATTAATATCGTCGGCAACGATCTGCACCGCTCGATCGCCAATATCGACCGCGCCATGACCGATCTGGCGAAGAACCCGCAGCGCATCCTGTTCGGACCGTCGGGCAACAACAGCGGCACGACGCCCGGTCCCGGCCGCTAGCGGCGACTGGCTGTTCCCACGGCCGCGCTTTTCAACAAGGCGCCGAGCGCGCGGCCCGATTTCGTGTGACAGCTTTGTGACAGGGGTGCTACGGGACGGGTGATGCGGCGGGCCTCTCCGCCTTTCGCGGAGCCGGCTCTTGGCGAAAAGCGCCCTCGACAAGGATCTCAAGAAAGTCGTCCAGATCGAATCCGCGACCTACGCCCGGTCGCGGTCGCTGGCCGTGCCCGGTCTGCTCGTCGTCTTCATGATCGGCGCGGTGGTGATCGCCAGCCTGTCGGTCGGCGGACCGCTCAAATACTTCGTCTTCTTCGCCGCGTTCATCGCCGCCTATATGGCGCTCAACATCGGCGCCAACGACGTCGCCAACAATATGGGTCCCGCGGTCGGCAGCCGCGCGCTGACCATGACCCACGCGCTGGTGATCGCCGCGATCGCGGAAATCGCCGGCGCCATGCTCGCCGGCGGCGATGTCGTCGATACGGTGTCGAAGAGCCTGTTGCACCCGCAACAATCGCTCGCGGTGGTTTCGTTCATCCTTGTGATGACGGCGGCGCTGCTGTCGGCGTCGCTGTGGATCCACCTTGCCACCTTCCTCGGCGCGCCGGTCTCCACCACCCACGCCATCGTCGGCGGCGTCGTCGGCGCCGGCATCGCCGCCGCCGGGCTCGACGCCATCGAGTGGAACGTCATCGGCGCCATCACGCTGAGCTGGGTCATCTCTCCCGTCTTTGGCGGCGTCATCGCCGCGATGCTGCTTGGCTTCATCAAATGGCAGGTAATCTATCGGGATGACCGCGTCGCCGCCGCACGGCGCTGGGTGCCGGTGCTGGTGGCGCTGATGACCGGTGTGTTCGCGGTCTATCTGGTGACCAAGGGCCTCAAGCGCGTATGGAGCCCGCCGGTGTGGTTCGTGGTCGGCATCGGCGTCACATGCTTTGCCGCCGCGCTATTCGCGGCGCGGCCATGGGTGATACGGCGGTCGCGCGGCATGGAGAACCGCCGCAAACAGATCGCCACCCTGTTCACCATTCCGCTCATCTTCGCCACCGGCCTGCTCTCGTTCGCGCATGGCGCCAACGACGTCGCCAACGCGGTCGGGCCATTGGCGGCCATCGTCGCCTCGGCGCAGACCGGCAATGCCGACGCCGAAAGCGTCCAACTGCCGCTGTGGGTGCTGGCGATCGGCGCGGCCGGCATCGCGCTCGGCCTGTCGCTGTTCGGCCCGAGCCTGATCCGCACCGTCGGCGAGAAGATCACACGCATGGACACGATCCGCGCCTACTGCGTGGCGCTGTCGGCGGCCGTGACGGTGCTGGTGGCCTCGGCGCTCGGCCTGCCGGTGTCATCCACGCATATCGCGGTCGGCGCCGTTTTCGGCGTCGGCTACCTGCGCGAATTCATCACCAACAGCGGCGTGCCCAATCCGGCGGTCAAGCCGCGCACCTTGTTCCTGGAGCCGTCGCGCCTCAACGAGACGCCGGAAATGGCGCTGCTCAACTACCAGAAACGCGAACGGCGCCGGCTGGTGCGCCGTCAGCACGTGCTCGGCATCGCCGCGGCCTGGATCATCACGGTGCCGGCCTCGGCAGTCCTCGCCGCGGTGCTCTATCGCGTGATGTGGTCGATCGGCGGATAAGACGGCAGGCCCTGAAGCCGAAGCCGCGCGCTGTATCTGGCGGCAAGACTGGCGACGCCAGCGTCGGACAGCAACCGCTTGGCCTCCGGCAGGATCGCCCAGTGCCGATGACGGCGCGATTTTTCCGGCCAGTCGTCAAATTGCCGCGTGACCCGCAAGCCATACATCTCGACGTGAATGACCGAGCGGCGAAACGGCAGCGTCTTGAAGGTGCGATAGGCGCCGATCGGATGCGGATCGATTTCGCCCTCGACGCCTGCCTCCTCGGCGGCCTCCTGCGCCGCCGCCTCGAACGGCGCCAGCCCCTCCATCGGATCGCCCTTGGGGAAGATCCAGCGGCCGGTGCGGCGCGAGGTTACCAGCAGAAAGACCACCTGGTTCTTCACCACGGTATAGGGAATGGCGCCATACTGCCGGGCAATATCCGGCCCGCCCGCGCGCAGCAGGAGATTATCCGCCACCCGTCGCATCATGCCGACCGCCAAGGCGCCACTCCGTCGAAACCGAGACCCGTATCCCCGGATATCAGTTTTCCGATTCGACGAAAACCTCCTCGCGGCGCTTGCGCATCATCGGCAGGATGGCGAGCGTCAGCAGCACCAATGCGATCGCGATCAGCACGGCCGAGATCGGCCGCGTGACGAACACCGTGGCATCGCCGCGAGCGATGAGCATGGCGCGGCGCAGATTATCCTCCATCAGCGGGCCGAGCACGAAGGCCAGCACCAGCGGCGCCGG
>JAHCKF010000489.1 GCA_026125925.1 Pseudolabrys sp. | reverse complement strand
CCACGCCGCGCGCCTCCTTGCCCTGGGCGTGCACGCCCGCGACATGGCCGCTGGACGTGTAGCCGTGCACCACGAGGATGGCGTTGTCGCCGGCGGCGTTGAGCCGGCCGTGCGTTTCATAGGCGACCTCGCAGAGCGGCAGCGTGCCGCCCTTCTCGAGGGGGAAGTCCTTGGTGGCGAAGGTCAGGCCTTCGACAGCGTCGAGCGTGCTGGTCATGGCGCGCATCGCACACCGTCTGGCATCCACACGCAAGCCTCGCGTGAGGCTGGACAGGCCGTGCGCGCGGTGCTGACGTGGCAACCATGCTCGTTTTCCGCCAGCTCTTCGACCCGGTCTCTTCGACCTACACCTACCTGCTGGGCTGCGACGACACGCGCGAGGCGCTGATCGTCGACCCGGTCTTCGAGCAGGCGCGCCGCGACGCCGCGCTGATCGGCGAGCTCGACCTCAAGCTGACGGCGATCCTCGAGACCCATGTCCACGCCGACCACGTCACCGGCGCCTGGCTGCTGCGCCGCCGGCTCGGCGGCGGCATCGCCCTGTCGAAGACCAGCGGTGCGCACGGCGCGGACCGCTACCTCGAGCACGGCGAGCGCGTCGCCTTCGGCCGCCGACACCTCGAGGTGCGCGCCACGCCCGGCCATACCAACGGCTGCCTGACCTACGTGCTCGACGATCATTCGATGGCCTTCACCGGCGACTGCCTGCTGATCCGCGGCAGCGGCCGCACCGATTTCCAGCAGGGTGACGCGCGCGCGATGTACCGCTCGGTGCACGATCGGATTCTCACGCTGCCGGCCGGCTGCCTGCTCTACCCGGCGCACGACTACAAGGGCCACACCGTCACAAGCGTACGCGAGGAGAGTCGCTACAATCCGCGCCTGGGCGGTGACGTGGCGATCGGCGATTTCGCCGGCCACATGGCCAACCTCAACCTGCCGCACCCCAAGCAGCTCGACGTCGCGGTGCCAGCCAACCTCAAGTGCGGGCGGCCCGAGAACGAGGCCAATGCGCTTGCCGATCCCGACTGGGCGCCGCTGCGCTACACCTTCGCTGGCGTCTGGGAGATCCAGAGCCATGTGCTGGAGGAACATCTCGACAAGGTGCAGGTGCTCGACGTGCGCGAGCCCGAGGAGTTCGACGGGCCGCTGGGCCATATCCCCGGCGCCATCCTGATCCCGCTGGGACAGCTCAAGGCGCGCGCGGGCGAGCTCGGCCGCGACAAGCCGGTGGTCGCCGTGTGCCGCGCCGGCAGCCGCTCGGCGCAGGCCATCACCATCCTGCGCGCTGCCGGCTTCAACGATACCGCCAACCTCGCCGGCGGCATGCTGCGCTGGCGCACCGAAGGCCACGGCACTGACGGCGAGGGAATTTGAAGGGAGGGACACCATGTTGATGCGACGAATGGCGCTGGCGTTCCTCGCCACGGCGCTGCTGGCCTTCTCTTCCGCGGCATGGGCGCAGTCGCGGCCCAGCGACCAGCAGTTGCAGCGCCTGATCACCGAGGCGCTCAACGATCCGCAGACGGTGACATTCGCGCGTCCGGAGCCGCTGGGCTTCACCGAAAAGGTCGTGACGCACCAGGTCAGCTACAAGCAGGGCGGCACGGACTATTCGCTGGCGGTCACCAATCCACGCTTGCGCGACGGGCTGATCTTCTTCTCGCATGATCCGGTACGGCAGCTCTTCATCATGCACCGCACCGACACGCACCTGCGCCGCGTTTCCAGCGCACGCAATGACCTCAGTCAGGGTAACGCCGGCCTGACACACTGGGACGGCCCGTCCGCCGACAACGATT
>JAHCKF010000488.1 GCA_026125925.1 Pseudolabrys sp. | reverse complement strand
TCCGTGCGCGGCGTCGTTGTCGCTGAGGATCGCCTCCCAGCTCTTGTCGTCGAGATCGGTGTCGAGGCCGGGCAGCACCACGGCGCCGTGCGGCAGCTTCGAAATCGTGTCGAGCAAGGTCGCGGTCGCCGGGATCGAGCCGGTCGAACCGGCGGCGATGATCGGATCGCCTGAATTCGCGAGCCGCTCGGTCTCGGCCTTGATCAGCAGGTCGCGCCGCTCGGCCGGTTCGATGGCGCCGCCGGCAGTGAGGATGCCCGGCCACTCCTGCCGGATGAACTTGAGAAAGCCGAGCGTCAGATCCCAGAAACGGTCGTGCTCGTCCGGCACCAGGTCGTCGAGCGCCTCCCACGGTACCTGCCGCGTCGTCATGTCGTCCATCAGCCGCGCCAGATCCTGGGCCAGGCGAAATGCCGTGACCGGATTGCTGGCGACCAGCGGCACATGGCCGCGCTCCTTCGGCGCGATGATGCGCGCCCACTTGAGGATCAGCGCCGACAGCGGCATCAGCCGCGACAGGCCGCTCATCGCTTCGGGGACGGCGAGCGCCTGTTCCGGCAACTCTGCCTTGGCCGCCTCGGCGAAAGCGATGTCGTCCTCGTCGATGCCGCCGAGCGGCACGATGCGCGGCAGGATCGCGGCATCCGCGCCGAGGCGTTCGAGGAAAACGTCACGGGCGACGCGGCAGGCGCGCTGCGTCGGCAGATAGAGCGTGGCGCGCGCGATCTCGATCGGATCGCGCGAAGCCGGATAGCCCGCGACCAGCCGCCCTTCGAGCAGCGCATCGATCAGCGCCGGCAGAAACGGCGCCGAGGCGGGGATGGTGAAGAGGTTGGGCTTCATGCGGTGAGTGTACACGAAGTGGGTAGAGGGCCACGAAGCTGATCTAAACTCCGCTCATTCCCGCACAAGCGGGAATCCAGTTCTGGGTCCCCGCTTTCGCGGGGACGAGCGGTTAAATTTGTCGCTCTTGCAAGTCAGCCCGCACTCGCGGCGATCGCGGCTTCCGCCTGGCCGATGGCGTCCGGCGTGCCGACATGCATCCACAGGCCCTCGAGGCGCAGGCCGTAGAGTCGCTCGCGTTCGATGGCGCGATTGAACAGCCTGGTCAGGGAAAATGCACCCTGCGGCGCGCCGTCGAACAGCCGCGGCGACAGGATGGCGGCGCCGGCATAGACGAAGGGCGCAATGTCGCGTTCGGCGCGGGGCGACAGGCGGCCGTCGGAGGCCATCAGGAAATCGCCGCGGCCGGCATAGCCGATGCTGCCCGCAGTCGGCGCCAGCAACAGCAGCGCGTCCATCGCCGCGGCATCGAAGCTGTCGGCGAGCCGCGTCAGGTTTGGTGTGACGCCATCGATCCAGATCGTGTCGGAATTGATGTGGTAGAACGGCGCGTCGCCGATCAGCGGCATCGCCTTGACCACGCCGCCGCCGGTATCGAGCAGCGCATCGCGCTCGTCGGAGATGACGACCATTGGATGGCGGCGCGACGCCGTATGCGCGACGATCTGGTCGCCGAGATAGTGCACGTTGACGATGGCCTGCTCGACGCCGGCGTCCGCAAGCCGATCGAGCACGTGATCGAGCAGCGCCTTGCCGGCGACCTTGACCAGCGGCTTGGGCATCGTGGCGGTGAGCGGTTGCATGCGCTGGCCGAAGCCGGCGGCGAGCACCATGGCGCGGCGCGGCGTGTCGATGCTCATGATCCTCTCGTGTTCGGGGCGGGAATGTGGTCGCGGTACCAGGCCGCGAGCGGCGCCAGCGCCGGATGCGCCAGCGCGCGCTGCAGATAGGTCCATACCCGC
>JAHCKF010000487.1 GCA_026125925.1 Pseudolabrys sp. | reverse complement strand
TTGCTGCGCGGCGAGGAGCACGTCGACAACACGCTGCTGATCGAGCACGCGGCGGCGCACTGCGCCGGCCGCGAGCAGTTCAAAGCGGTGCTCGACGGCGAGAGCCGCTCGGTGTTCCAGGGCAAGATCGTCGTCAATCCCGGCGCGCAGAAGACCGATTCCAAGATGATGACGCGGGCTCTGCTGCTGTCCGACAAGGCCGAAGCCGACAACAAGCCGGAGCTCGAAATCTTCGCCGACGACGTGGTCTGCGGCCACGGCGCCACCGCCGGCGCGCTCGATCCGACGCTGAAGTTCTACCTGATGTCGCGCGGCATCGACGAAGCGCAGGCCGAAACGCTGCTGATCCAGGCCTTCATTGGCGAGACCATCGAGGAAATTCCGCATGAGGGTTTCCGCGACGCCGTCATGACTGCGGCGCTGGGCTGGATGGCGACGCGCGAGGTCAAGCCATGAACATGTTGCTTGTCCCGGGCGCGCTGCGGCGCGCAGTGCCGCTGCGCAGACCCGGGACCATTGCGGGTGCGGCGTCTGCGAAGGTCCCGGCTCAGCGATGCAGCATTTCATGCCGCATCGCGTCCGGGACAAGAGGTGTGTGATGCATCCGGCAGTGAGCAACGGCGCCTACGACGTCGACAAGATCCGCGCCGATTTTCCGGCGCTGGCGATGCAGGTCTATGGCAAGCCGCTGGTCTATCTCGACAACGCCGCCTCGGCGCAGAAGCCGCAGGCCGTGCTCGACCGCCTGACGAAGGCCTATACCCGCGAATACGCCAACGTGCATCGCGGCCTGCATTACCTCGCCAACGAAGCGACCGAGGCCTATGAGGGCGCGCGCGAGAAGGTGCAGAAGTTCATCAACGCGCCGCGCAAGGAAGACATCATCTTCACGCGCAACGCAACCGAGGCGATCAATCTCGTCGCCTCGAGCTTCGGCGCCGGGCGGATCGGCGAGGGCGACGAGATCGTCATCTCGATCATGGAGCATCACTCCAACATCGTGCCATGGCATTTCTACCGTGAGCGTCACGGTGCGGTGCTGAAATTCGCGCCGGTCGATGCCGACGGCAACTTCCTGCTCGACGAGTTCGAGAAGCTGCTCACCCCGCGCACCAAGATGGTGGCGATGACGCAGATGTCGAACGCGCTCGGCACCGTGGTGCCGATCAAGGAGGTTATCGAAATCGCGCATGCCCGCGGCATTCCGGTGCTGGTCGATGGCGCCCAGAGCTCCGTGCACATGGATATCGATGTGCAGGCTCTCGATTGCGACTTCTTCGTGCTGACCGGCCACAAGCTTTATGGTCCGACCGGCATCGGCGCGCTCTACGGCAAGACCAAGCATCTCGAAGCGATGCGCCCCTATAACGGCGGCGGCGAGATGATCCGCGAAGTCTTCGAGGATCGCATCACCTACGGCGAGCCGCCGCACAAATTCGAGGCCGGCACGCCGGCCATCGTGCAGGCGATCGGGTTAGGGGCCGCGCTCGATTACATCCAGTCGGTCGGCAAGGGCCGCATTCGCGCCCACGAGAACGACCTCGTCAAATACGCGCATGAGAAACTCGGCGCCATCAATTCACTGCGCATCATCGGCACGGCGAAGGACAAGGGGCCGATCGTCTCCTTCGAGATGAAGGGCGCGCATGCCCACGACATCGCCACCGTGATCGACCGCGCCGGCGTCGCCGTGCGCGCCGGCACCCACTGCACCATGCCGCTGCTGGCCCGCTTCGGCGTCACCGCCACCTGCCGCGCCTCGTTCGGCATGTACAATACCAAGGCCGAGGTCGACACCTTGGCGACGGCCCTGATCAAGGCTCAGGAGTTT
>JAHCKF010000486.1 GCA_026125925.1 Pseudolabrys sp. | reverse complement strand
CGGCCTCCGGCGCCGTGCGCTATGCGCGCGCCTTCGCGGCATTGTCGTGATGGTATCGTCCTGACCATGCCCCGCTACAAGCTCACCATCGAATATGACGGCACGCCGTTTCGCGGCTGGCAGATCCAGCCGGTCGATCTCACGGTGCAGGGCGTGCTCACCGCCGCGCTGGAAGCCCTGACCGGCGAAAAGCTCGCGGTGCAGGGCGCCGGCCGCACCGACGCCGGCGTGCATGCGCGCGGGCAGGTGGCGCATGTCGATCTCACGCGCGACTGGGACACCGACACGGTGCGCGACGCGCTCAACGCTCACTTGCGGCCGCATCCGGTCGCGGTGCTGTCGGCCGAGCAGGTGCCCGAGACGTTCGACGCGCGCTTCTCCGCGGTGAAGCGTCACTACCGCTATCGCATCGCCAACCGCCGGCCCGACCTCACGCTCGAGGCCGGCCGCGCCTGGCGGGTGCCGCGCCGGCTCGACGAGGCCGCGATGCAGGCGGCCGCGCAAGTCCTGATCGGCAAGCACGACTTCACGACGTTCCGCTCCACCGAGTGCCAGGCCAAATCGCCGCTGAAGACGCTCGACGTGCTCGACGTCATCCGCGTCGGCGACGCGATCGACATCGACTGCTCGGCGCGCTCGTTCCTGCACAATCAGGTGCGCTCGATGGTCGGCTCGCTGGTGCTGGTCGGCGACGGCAAGTGGTCGCCGGACGATCTGCGGAAAGCGCTCGCGGCGCGCGACCGCGCCGCCTGCGGCCCCGTCGCGCCGCCGGACGGGCTTTACCTGATGCGGGTGGATTATTGAAATGTCCTCATGGTGAGGAGCATCCCGCAGGGATGCGTCTCGAACCATGAGGCCGCCCCATCCTTCGAGACGCGGGCTTCGCCCGCTCCTCAGGATGAGGCGGTGCTAGCCGAAATACCGATCCAATATCCGCCGATAGATCGCCGTCAGCGCCGTCAGATCTTTCACCGGCACGCGCTCGTCGACCTGATGCATGGTCTGACCGACCAGGCCGAATTCCACCACCGGGCAATAGGCGGCGATGAAGCGGGCGTCGGAGGTGCCGCCGGAGGTCGACAGCTCCGGCTTGCGGCCGGTCACCTCGGAGATCGCGCCGACCACCAGGTCGGTGAACGGGCCTTGTTTCACGACAAAAACCGGCGCGTTCGACGGCTCGAAGCGGAGTTCGAAATCGACGTCGTTGCCGGCGGCCTGGCGCGCGCGCTCCTGCAGCAGGCTTTTCAGCGAGTCGAGCGTATGGCGGTCGTTGAAGCGGATGTTGAAGCGCGCCCGCGCCTCGCCGGGGATCAGGTTGACCGTCTTGTTGCCGACATCGACCGAGGTGAATTCGAGGTGCGAGGGCGGGAACAGCTCGCTGCCGGCGTCGAGCGGCTCGCTTTGCAACGCCTCGATCAGCTTCACCAGTCCACGGATCGGATTGACCGCGCGATGCGGATAGGCGACGTGGCCCTGGCGGCCGCGCACGATGAGATGGCCGTTGAGCGAGCCGCGGCGGCCGACCTTGATGGTGTCGCCGAGCGCGTTGACGTTGCTCGGCTCGCCGAGAATGCAGTGGTCGAAGGTCTCGCCCATGCCGGCGACCCATGACAACAGCTTCGGCGTGCCGTTGACGGCGATGCTTTCCTCGTCGCCGGTGATCAGGAACGAGATCGAGCCGTGGCCGTCCGTTTGCGGCTTGCCCTTATTGGCGGCGAGATGGTCGAGCACGGCGGCGACCGCGCAGCCGATGCCGCCCTTCATGTCCACCGCGCCGCGGCCGTAAAGCTCGCCGCCTTTCACCTCGCCGGAGAACGGCGGCAGCGTCCAGGCCGCCGCCTCGCC
>JAHCKF010000485.1 GCA_026125925.1 Pseudolabrys sp. | reverse complement strand
TCGTTGAGCTTCTCGATCAGCATCACCAGCATCTGCTGCAACGGCCGCTCGCTGGCGGTGAGCGTGCCGGACAGCGAATGCAGCACGCCGACCTTGATCGAGCCGTGATCCAGATCGGCGAAATAACGGCTCACCGACGCGGTCAGCGATTGCGCGCGCGTCATCAGATCGTCGGCGGTGGCGAGCACGGCGTCGCCGGCGTCGGCGACATCCGCGACCACGGTACGGATGCTCGGCAACGCCTCGTTCACCGTCGTCGCGACCTTGCGCGCGTCGGTGCCGATGCGGTCGAGTTTGACGATCTGCTGCTCCATCAGCCGCGTGACGGTCTCGTTGACGTGGCTCATGGCGGCAACGCTTTGATCGACGGCGACGATGGCCTGTGCCGCCTCGTCCACCGCGGCTTGGATGTCATGAACCTGGCTCGAGACTTCGTGCGTCGCCTGCTGGGTGCGGCGCGACAGCTCCTTCACCTCGGCGGCGACCACGGCGAAGCCGCGCCCGGATTCGCCGGCGCGCGCCGCCTCGATGGTGGCGTTGAGCGCCAGCAGCGAGGTCTGCCCGGCGATCGCCTGGATCAGCTTGATGACCTGCTCGATACGGCCGGCGGCGAGACCGAGATTGCGCATGGTCTCGTCGGCGCGCGTCAGTTCGGTGACCGTGCGGTGCGTGGCGGCGCGCGCGGCCTCGACCTGGCGCGCCGAATCGAGCGCCAGCGCCTGCACGTCCTGCGCCGCCGCGGCGACACCGGCGACTTCCTCGGCGGCGCGTGCCGCGGCGTCGGACGAGGCGGTGACCTGCTGCGCCATCAGGCGGTTGGTCTTGGTCAATTCGCCGGCGGTGCCGCGAATGCGCTCGCCCGCCTGGGTGAAGGCGCTGACGACGTCCTCGATGGCGCGGCGGAAGTTGCCGGTGAAGAAATGGCGGCCGGCGTGATGCAACCGCGCTTCGGTCTCGCGCCGGTTCTGATCGACCGACAGCGTGTCGGCCTCGATCAGCGCCGCGCGAATGCGATCGGCGGTCGCGCCGAAGCTCTGCATGACGCCGTCGCCGATCGTCTCCGGCAGGCTGGTGTAGCGATCGCCGCCGGCGATGGCGCTGATCGCGCCGATCACCGCCGACAAACGGCGGTCGGCATAGAGGCCGACCAGCAAGGCGCCGACCAGCCCCGTCGCCAGGCCGGCGGCAGGCGATTGAAGAATATAAAACACGCCGATGCCGGCAGCGCAGACAACGAACACCGGCGCCGCGATCCACAATGCGGGTCGCGGGATTCGAGAGCGGCTGCGGGCTGACATTCCGGGCTCGGATGGGAGAAATATTCAGCCGTCAAACTCGCCCGAATATGGTTTCAAATTCCTTTTCGCAGGTGCGATAAGGCCGCATCAATTATCGGCAAATGCGCCCAACTTTTGGGCGCTGCCGTTAGCGTGAATCTATTTGCGACGCGTGACCGCCGCGTGGCTGTCTTTGACCGGCGCATCACCGCGGATCGTGCCCCAGTCCAGCGCTTGCGCTTCCGCATGAATCCAGGTGCGGAAGGCTTCAGCCGCCGCGGGTGGCCGCCGCGACTTCGGCCGCACCAGGAAGAACGCGCGGCCCGACGGCAGCGCCAGCGGAAACGGCATCACGAGCTGGCCGCTGCGCAGATCGTCATAGGCGAGCAGGTCGTAGGACAAGAGCACGCCGGCGCCTTCGCAGGCAGCGTCGAGCGCGTGATCGGCGCTGTTGAAACGCAGGCCGCGCTGCAGATCGACCTCGCCGACGCCGGCGACCTTGAACCATTCGCTCCAGTCCGGCCGCGCCTTGCGCGCGATCAGCGAGTCGTCATGGATTAACCGCAACTGCGCGAGCTCGGCCGG
>JAHCKF010000484.1 GCA_026125925.1 Pseudolabrys sp. | reverse complement strand
GCTGGAGCACGGCTTCAAGCCGGAATCGATCGTCGTCGATGCGCCGATATGTCTTGGTAACTGGTGCCCGCACAACTATAGCGGCGGCTATCGCGGCGCGATGACACTGATCAGCGCCTTGACCCATTCGATCAACACGATTGCCGTGCGCCTGTCCGTCGTGATCGGCGACGGCAACGCCAAGCTCGGCCGTTCCCGCATTGTCAAGACCGCGCGCGACATGGGCATCACCACGCCGCTGCCGGATACGCCGTCGCTGCCGATCGGTGCCGACGCGGTCACGATGCTCGAGCATGTCGGCGCATACGCGACGTTCCCGAACCTCGGCATGGCAGTGAAGCCGCATGCGATCCTCGAAGTCCGCACCGGCGACGGCAAGCTGATCTGGCGTTTCGACCGCGACGGGCCGAAGCCGCGCCGCGCCCTGCCCGCCAATGTCGCCGCCGGCATGATCAAGATGATGAACAATGTCGTCGAGAACGGCACCGCGCGGCGCGCCCGCCTCGACGGCATCGCGGCCGCCGGCAAGACCGGGACGACCAACGATTATCGCGACGCCTGGTTCATGGGATACACGGGCAACTTCGTCTGCGGGGTCTGGTACGGCAACGACGATTACACCTCCACCAACCGCATGACCGGCGGCTCGCTGCCGGCGATGACGTGGCACACCATCATGGAATATGCGCATCAGGGCATCGAACTGAAGCAGCTTCCGGGCGTCGCCGTGCCGGAGCGAGCCCGCGAGGTCGCCGCACGATCGAACAAGCCCGACGAGAAAGCCGCGCCGCGCCGTCCGACCCTGCTGTCCAAGCGCGGCGCTGAAGCGCTGGTGCATGTCGAGAAGCTGCTCGACGAAGCCAGCCGTGCCATGGCGCCGCTCCGTCCGACGGTCTCGATCGACGCGAAAAAGCCGGCGAAGCTTTCCCAAACGGATTCCTCCGGTGTGCCGGAAAACGGCGATGCGCTCGCCGCCGCGCTGGAGGGCCACGCCTTCGGATCCAGCAACTGAATAAAGGCCGCGCCATAGCCCGCGCCGCCCGCCCGGCGTAGTCTGCGGCCCATGCGACTCAGGTCTTCCTTCCCGCCAGCGGATCGATCGTGCGGCTTCTAACGTCAACGCTCTTTGCGCTCCTGATCGCCGCCGCCGTCGGCCTCGGGCTCACCTATTTTGCGCTGACGCGCGGCGCCGCCTTTGGCGCCCTCACCATCGGCAGTTGGACGGCATGGCCGAAAACCGGAACGGCCGACGCCGACCCTTACGCGCGCGCCACCATCGCCCGGACCGGCCAGCTACCGGTCGCCCTCGGCGATGGTGTTTCGTTCACCGCGCAAACCGACGATGACGGCAAGCCGCTCGACGGCCGCTGCAACGTCGTTCTGTTCGGGGTGACGCCGGCCGCCCGGTTCTGGACGCTGACGCTTTATAACCGGGACGGCGGGCTGGTAGCCAATTCGGTCGAGCGCTTCGGCTTCACCAGTCAGGAAATCGTCCGCCGCGCCGATGGCAGTTTCGAAATCTCCGTGTCGCCGCGCGCCCATGCGGGCAATTGGCTGCCGACCGCCGGGGTCGAGCGCTATACGCTGATGCTGAGGCTCTATGACACCGCGGTCGGTGTCGCTACCAAGGCCGGCCGCGAGGTGCCGATGCCGAGCATCGAAACCAGGAGCTGCCCGTGATCCGCTGGATGCTCCTTCTGTTCGGCGGCGCGCTGCTCGGCGGTGTCGTTCATCTCGGCACCATCATTCTGCTGCCGCGCACGGCGACGCAGGACGCCTATGCGCGGCTCGTCGACAAGGCTCCGGTGAATACGGTAACCGCGTTGCCCGAACCCAAGCCGTCCAGCGCGGTGATGCCGTATATGGACCCCGCCTTCGCCGGCGG
>JAHCKF010000483.1 GCA_026125925.1 Pseudolabrys sp. | reverse complement strand
AACTATCGGAAGCCTTTTTCACTGAACCAGTGAGGGTTTCGGAGGCGCGCCGTCAGGCCGTAAAGTGCGGTGCGGCGCGCCGATGGGTGGGTATATAGGTTAGGGCGCTTGCCCCTGTCAACCGCAAAAACAACGTTCTTGTGACACCCTGCGAGCGCCCTCTTTTGCCCACCGATTGGGGCAAAACCCGGGAAAATCCGGCCCAAAATCTTAAATTTCGGCCCAATTCCGGATCGCGCCGTACTCAGGCCATATTCCGGGCCCCACGTTATCCCGTGCTGGGTGACAGATTTTTTCGGGCCCGATCGGCGGCCTGAAGAGTGTTCCTGGAAATCCGCGTTGGCGGCAGAGGCCGTGATTGACGGGTTGGACCCCGGGAGGCATCGTGCCGCCGCACTTCGATGGCTGATTTGGCGATGGCTGATTTGGCTTTGCCGCCGCGCGTCAATTGCGGCGCCGGGTCGAGAGGCGCAGGGGACTAGGAAGCTTGGACCAGACACGGTCGCGCGGCGCGCATCGATCAAAGGCGGAAGTGATCGAGCTGGGCCAAGAGGCCCCGCTGTCGGTCGACGGCGGCAATTCCGGTTTTGTCGACCGCCGCCGGGTTTCGGTGCAGTGGTTTGCCGGCACGATTTTGACCGCGTTGTGCGGCGCTGCCCTCATGGGCGGCGCCGTTTTCACGTCGCTCGACGGCGAGACGAATTTCGCCACCCTGCCCGAGCGCGCGGAAGTCGCGCTGCGCGGCGCGATCAATGCCGGCGCCGAGAAGCTCGGCGTCCGCAAGAGCGACCGGCTGCAGACCTATGAAGAGCCGTCATTCGCCAAGCAGGTCATTCGCGTTTCGACCACGAGCCGCCAGGGCAACCACGAGGTCGTGCGCGTGCGCCCCTTCGTCCGCGTCACCGGCAACCTGGCGCTGTCGACGAGCGATCTGTCCGCCAATATTCCGGCGTTCAACCCTCAGGCCCTCCTCGCCGAGAACGCGCCCGCCGGCACGTCGGCGCCCGACGATGCACCGGCCGCCGAGCCCGACGCCGAAGTCTCCTTCGTGATGCGCGATCTCGCGCCGATGATGCCGCGCCTGAAAATCGCGCTGCAAACGCCGAACGACGAAGTGATGGCGCGCGTTAAGGAAGCAGCCGACTGGACCGAGAAAGCCGCCAACCATCTGCCCATCGCCAGCAACATCACCGGCATCAAGCTCGCTTATGCCGGCACCGCCGCGCCCGATCCCTATGCCGGTTTCGAGGCGCGCGTCGTTCCCGAGAACATCACGCTGCTGCCGAAGACGGCGAACGAGACCACCGGCGGCAACTCATTCAATGAAAAAGTAGTGCTGGCGAAAAAGGGCGACAGCGTCGCTTCGATCCTGAAGGATCTCGGCGCCAATGCCGACGACATCAAGGCCGTCACGGCGACCTTGAATTTGCGCGGCCGCGACGGCGCGCTCAAGGAAGGTCAGAAGCTGCGCATCCTGTTGTCGCCGACGCCCGGCTCCCCCGTACAACGGCCGATCCGCGTCATCGTCGCCGGCGACACCGGCATCGAAGCAGTGGCGGCGCTGTCGGACGCCGGCAAATACGTCTCGGTCGACGTCAAGAACGTCGACACCGAAGTTGCCGACAACGTCGATCAGAATGCCGAAGAGAACGACGACGGCAGCGGCGTGCGGCTTTACCAGAGCGTCTATGAGACCGCGCTGCGCAACCAGATCCCGCGCCCGATCATCGACGAACTGATCCGCATCTACTCCTACGACGTCGACTTCCAGCGCAAGGTGCAGCCCGGCGATTCCTTCGAAGTGCTGTATGCCGGCGAAGACGAAACGCCGAACCCGGACAGCCGCAACGACGTGCTGTTCACCCAGCTCACGGTCGGCGGCGAGGTCAAGAAATTCTACCGC
>JAHCKF010000482.1 GCA_026125925.1 Pseudolabrys sp. | reverse complement strand
CTACTGCATCCGGCTCAACAAGCAGATCCGCCTGCTCAAGGCCGACGAGCAATCGCTGCGCGCCACCATCGGCGAACTCATCACCGCGACCGAAATCGCCGAGCGCGCCATTGGCGGGCTCAAGACCACGATGCGCGAGGGCGAGCAGACGCTCGGCGAGCGCATCAAGCGCACCGAGGCCTTGTCGGACGAACTGCAACGCCAGTTCACCGCCGGCGAGACGCTGCTCGGCCGGCTGGTCCG
Organism: Pseudolabrys sp.; assembly: GCA_026125925.1. The sequence continues at coordinate 1,661 of JAHCKF010000482.1, read as the reverse complement.
GATCACCGAGGCTGGACGCCCGGCTGATGTCGCGCCACCGCAGCCGGCGGTGCCGAGCGCCTTCGCGGTCGCTGCCGCGGCGCAGGCCTTCGCCGAGCGTTCGCGCGCGCGCCTGCAGGGAGACGGGCTCGCGGCATGATCAAGTTCGCCCGCGAATTTCGGCTCATTCCGATCGTCCTTCTGGCGACGATCTCGCTGTTTGTGCTGAAGGTCACGGGCCTGGTGTTTGACGGCGGCTATACGCTGGGTGAGCGCATGCGGGCGCGCGCCAATCCGGACGGTCTGACGGTTACGACCCGCGACAGCGTCCCCGACTATCCGCGCATCGTCGTCGCCGAGACGCCGAAGATGCCGGAGGGTGCGGCTGTCGACGGCCCTCGCCAATGGGCTCCGGCGATGTTCAATTTCGGCGGCGCGCGGAGCGGGGCCAAGGACGCCGACGTCACCGGCTCGGTCGATGCGGACAAGACCGCGACGCTGCCGAAGATCGACGGCGGCAAGGACAAGAATGCCGACAACATCGTCACCGGCTCGGCCGGCGGTGGCGGCAGCGGCAAGCCGCAGCACGCGGCGGCGCAGCCACCTGCCGAACCGCTGAAGGCCAGCGACAAGCCGCCGGCCGATACCAAACTTGAAGTCGGCAACGAGGCCTATCCGCTGACGCCCGGCAAGATCAATTCACCCGGCGAGCGCGCCATTCTCAACCGCCTGCAGGACCGCCGCGAGACGCTCGATAACCGCGACAAGCAACTCGACATGCGCGAGAGCCTGATCAAGGCGGCGGAAAAGCGGCTCGAGGCCAAGGTCGGCGAGCTCAAGGACGTCGAATCCCGCATCAAGACTGAGACCGACACCCGCGACAAAGCCGAAAAGGAGCGGATGAAGGGCCTCGTCACGATGTACGAGAACATGAAGCCGAAGGACGCGGCGCGCATCTTCGACCGGCTCGATTTGAAGGTCCTGGTCGATATCTCGACCTCCATGAAGCCGGTCACCATGTCCGCAGTCCTGGCGCAGATGACGCCGGAGGCGGCCGAGCGGCTCACGGTCGAGCTCGCGACGCGGGCCAGCGCCGCGCGCGGCCAGGAGGCCGACAACCTGCCGAAAATCGAGGGCAGCGCGAGCCGGAATTAAGCCGCCGCGCGGTACCGGCCGACCGGAAGCGCGGCCTTTTGGCCTAACGGTTAAGCCGACGTTAAACGCCCATCCTTAGGTTTGGACCCGGCAAATCCGCCCCATGGAAACGGCATGACGCCTCGTCCCGCCACCGCAACAACGGCCTGCCTGCGTGCGCTCGCCGTCGCGGGCCGGCTGGTCATGATGATCGCCGCCGCCGGCGCCACCGGTCTGTCGCTGGCGCGCGCCGACGAGGCGGTGAAGGGCGAGGTGAAGTCCTCGATCGTCGGCGGCTATGGCCGGCTGGTGTTCAAGTTCGACGAGCCGGTCGATGCCAAAGTGCGGGTCGCCGGCGCCATCCTCGTGATCGAGTTCAAGAAGCCGGTCGATGTGGCGGTCGAGCGGCTCAACAGCAGCGCGTCGGAATATGTCAGCGCCGCGCGCACCGATCCCGATGGCAAGGCGGTGCGCGTCGCGCTCGCCGGGCGCTTCCGCGTCAACGTGATCCCGGCCGCCGAGCGGCTGTTCATCGATCTTCTGCCGGA
>JAHCKF010000481.1 GCA_026125925.1 Pseudolabrys sp. | reverse complement strand
AGAAATCCGGCGAGCTCAAGCCCGGCATGACCGTGGTCGAGGCGACCTCCGGCAACACCGGCATTGGTTTGGCGATGGTCTGCGCCGCCAAGGGTTATCCGCTGGTCGTCACCATGGCGGAGACCTTCTCGGTCGAGCGCCGCAAGCTGATGCGCTTCCTGGGCGCCAAGGTGGTGCTGACGCCGGCGGCCGGCCGCGGCTTCGGCATGGTCGAGAAGGCCCAGGAGCTCGCCAAGGCGCATGGCTGGTTCCTGACGCGGCAGTTCGAGAACGAAGCCAATCCGGACATGCATGAGCGCACGACCGGTCCCGAAATCGTCGCCGACTTCAAGGACAGCGGCCTCGATTACTGGGTCACCGGCTTCGGCACCGGCGGCACCTTCAACGGCGTGTCGCGCGTGCTGCGCAAGGAGATGCCGAATACCAAGATCGTGCTGTGCGAGCCGGCCGACGCGCCGATGATTTCGTCGCATACGCCGCAGGACCGCAACGCCGACGGCACGCCGGCCAAGCCGAATGCCGCGTTCAAGCCGCATCCGATGCAGGGCTGGTCGCCCGACTTCATCCCGAAGATCACCGCCGAAGCGGTGGACAAGGGCGCGGCCAATGAAGTGATCACCATCGCCGGACCGGAAGCGCTGAAATGCGCCAAGGACCTGGCGCAGAAGGAAGGCATCTTCGTCGGCATCACCGCCGGCGCGACTTTGGCCGGCGCGCTCAAGGTCGCCGAGAAGGCCAAGCCGGGTTCGACCATTCTCGCCATGCTGCCGGATACCGGCGAGCGCTATCTGTCGACGCCTTTGTTCGGCGATATCGGCGCCGACATGAACGACGACGAGGTCAAGATTTCACAGTCGACGCCCGGTCAGCAGATGCCGGCGAAGACGGCATAGACGCAGATCGCAACGGGGGGAGGGTGCAATGGGTGTCATCGCCTGGATTGTGGTCGGCCTGATCGCCGGCTGGCTGGCCAACGTCATTCTCGGCGGCCGCGGCGGCCTGCTCGGCAACCTCGCCGTCGGCCTGGTCGGCGCCATCGTCGCCGGCGCCATCCTGCCGCGACTCGGTATCGTCATCGCCCCGGATTTCATCGGCAACATCATCAGCGCCACCATCGGCGCCGTGATTTTCCTGTTCATCTGGCGGGCGATCCGGGGAGCCTGATACGCCGGTTCCGCATGGCCCGCCTTGCGAGCCGGGCCCCGCAGCCGTAAGTATCCCCCATGGCCGTCGTCCTCGACCTCGTGAACAACCCGCGCCCCCGGCACCCGGAGAAGGCGCACCGCCCGGATTCGGCACAGCCGCCGAAGCCGGACTGGATCCGCGTCAAGGCGCCGATCTCGAAAGGCTACCAGGAAACCCACGCGCTGATGCGCGAGAACAAGCTGGTGACGGTCTGCGAGGAGGCCGGCTGCCCGAACATCGGTGAGTGCTGGGAGAAGAAGCACGCCACCTTCATGATCATGGGCGACACCTGCACGCGGGCCTGCGCCTTCTGCAATGTCAAGACCGGCCTGCCGGGCGCGCTCGATGTGAGCGAGCCGGAACATGTCGGGCAGGCGACCGCCCGGCTCGGCCTCAACCACATCGTCGTCACCTCGGTCGACCGCGACGATCTCGCCGACGGCGGCGCACGGCATTTCGCCGAAACCATCGTCGCCATCCGCACCCACGCTCCGGGCACCACCATCGAAATTCTCACGCCCGATTTCCTGCGCAAGGACGGCGCGCTCGAGGTCGTGATCGCGGCCAAGCCCGACGTCTTCAACCACAATCTCGAGACCGTACCGTCGCTCTATCTCACGGTGCGGCCGGGCGCGCGCTACTTCCACTCGCTGCGCCTGCTGCAGCGGGTGAAAGAGCTCGACCCGTCGATGTTCACCAAGTCCGGCATCATGGTCGGCCTCGGCGAAGAGCGTAACG
>JAHCKF010000480.1 GCA_026125925.1 Pseudolabrys sp. | reverse complement strand
CCTCCCCCTCAAGGGGGGAGGTGAAGGAAGATCGGCGTGGCAGCCGGAACAAGCCGATCTGTTCGACATTCCCAAACCCGAACGGCTGCTGCGCAACGACCCCTCGCCCACCCTCGCCGAAGTGGTCGAAACCTTGTCGCACTTAAGCAAGGCGCAACTGCCGGCGCAGATCGCGCGCTGGCTCGATGTGCTCGACGAGACTGGCCGTTGGGCCCTGCTGAAACTCGTCACCGGCGCACTGCGCATCGGGGTGTCGGCGCGGCTCGCCAAGACCGCGGCGGCAATGCTCGGCGACAAGGAGCCCGACGAAATCGAGGTGCTGTGGCCCGGCCTCGAGCCGCCCTACACCGAGCTGTTCGCCTGGCTCGAAGGCAAAGGCGACAAGCCGGTCAGCAGCGATCCGGCGCCGTTTCGTCCGGCGATGCTGGCGCATGCCATCGAAGATGGCGATCTCGATGCGCTCGATCCCGCCGACTTCATGGCGGAATGGAAATGGGACGGCATCCGCATCCAGGCGGTCGCCGGCCGCGACGAGCACGGCGCCATGGTGCAGCGGCTTTACTCGCGCACCGGCGAGGACATCTCCAAGAGCTTTCCCGATTTGTTGCCGTCGCTGCGCCGGCCCGGCGCCATCGATGGCGAACTGCTGATCCTGCGCGAGGGCCGCGTGCAATCGTTCAACGTTTTGCAGCAGCGGCTCAACCGCAAGACGGTGACGCCGAAGCTGATCCAGGAATTCCCGGCGCACTTGCGCGCCTATGATCTGCTCGCCGACGAGAGCGGCGATCTGCGCGAGCTCGGCTTCGCCGAACGGCGCGAACGGCTCGAGACTTTCGTTGCTGCGCTCGACGATCCGCGCATCGACCTGTCGCCGCTGGTGCCGTTCAAAACCTGGGACGAACTGATCGCCGCTCGTGCCGAATCTGGCCGCGGCGACAGCGAAGTCGCGGAAGCCGTCGAGGGCGTCATGCTCAAGCGCCGGGACGCGCCTTACGTGCCCGGCCGGCCCAAGGGTCAGTGGTGGAAGTGGAAGCGCGATCCGATGGTGGTCGATGCCGTGCTGATGTACGCGCAGCGCGGCCACGGCAAGCGCTCGTCGTTCTATTCCGACTATACCTTCGGCGTCTGGAACGGAGACGATGAGCTGGTACCGGTCGGCAAGGCCTATTTCGGCTTCACCGACGAGGAACTGACCGAGATCGACCGTTTCATCCGCCGCAACACGGTCGCCAAGTTCGGCCCGGTGCGCGAGGTCACCCATGACGCCGATACCGGGCTGGTCTTCGAGGTCGCCTTCGAGGGCCTGCAGCAATCGGCCCGGCACAAATCCGGCATCGCCATGCGCTTTCCCCGCATCAACCGGCTGCGCTGGGACAAGCCGCCGCGCGAGGCCGACCGGCTGGAAACGCTGGAGAAGATGCTCGCTTCCGTCATTCCGGGGCACGGATGAAATCAGCGCGTCCCGGAATGACAGCAAGATAACTTGACCCCTCCCCCAACTTCGCCTCAGGTATCGCCATGCCGAACGAACTGGAGCCCATGGAGCCCCGCATGAGCAACGACACCGCAACCCGCGTTTTCGGGGGCTCGCCGCTTGGCGTCATCGTGCGCCTCATCCTGGTGTCCATCCTGGTCGGCGTCATTCTCTCCGCGCTCGGGCTCGATCCGCTCGACATCCTGCAAAGCCTCCGCCGCCTGCTGCAGAATATCTGGAACATGGGCTTCGACGCGGTGCGCTGGCTATGGGGCTACTTCCTGCTCGGCGCCGTTATCGTCATCCCGATCTGGCTGATCATGCGCGTCGTCAACGCGCCGCGCGGAAAGTAACGGCGGCGCTCGTGTGAGTCCTTCCGTCGAGGTCACAACCGCCCGCATTTTCGCGATCGCGGTGCCGGCGATGCTTGCCAACATCACCACGCCGCTGCTCGGCGTCGTGGCGACG
>JAHCKF010000048.1 GCA_026125925.1 Pseudolabrys sp. | reverse complement strand
TAAAACAGCCGCTTCATGGCGCAAACGATTCTCTATCTCGTCTCCGAAGACTGGTATTTCATGTCGCACCGCCTGCCGATGGCGCGGGCGGCGAAAGCGGCCGGCTATTCGGTCCACGTCGCGACGCGCGTCGCCAAACATGGCGGCGCCATCCTCGCCGAAGGTTTCACCCTGCATCCGGTGGCGTGGCGGCGCGGCAGCCTCAACCCGTTCCGCCTGATGGCGACGGTCGGCGAAATCCGGCGGCTCTATCGCCGGCTCAAGCCCGACCTGGTGCACCACGTGGCTCTGGTGCCGTCGGTACTAGGCTCGATCGCCGCCCTCGGCCTGCCGATGGCGCGCCTCAATGCCTTTGCCGGGCTCGGCTTCGCCTTCACCTCGTCGACGCTGAAGGCGCGGCTGGTGCGCACCATCGCGGCGCCGCTGATGCGCTGGCTGCTCGATCGGCCGGCGACCTGTGTCCTGGTGCAGAACCCGGATGACCGCGACGCGGTGCTGGCGCTCGGCGTGCCCGAGAATCACATCGCGCTCATCCCCGGCTCCGGCATTGACACCGACGAACTGACGCCGCTGCCGGAGCCGGACGGTCTGTTCACCGCCGGCTTCGTCGGCCGGCTGCTCGACGACAAGGGCGTGCGGCCGCTGGTCTGCGCACACGAAATACTGGCGCAGCGCGGCGTCGATTTCCGGCTGCTGCTCGCCGGCAGTCCCGATCCCTCGAACCCCGCCTCGATCCCGAACGCGGTGATCGAAAGCTGGCGCCACCGGCCGCATCTGGTGGTGCTCGGCCATGTCGACGGCATCGCGACGGTGTGGGCGCAGGCGCATATCGGCGTGCTGCCGTCACGGCGCGAGGGCCTGCCGAAGAGCCTGCTCGAGGCTGCCGCCTGCGGCCGCGCCCTGGTCGCCACTGACGTGCCCGGCTGCCGCGAGATCGCGCGTCAGGACGTCAACGCCCTCCTCGTCCCGGTGGACGATGCGGAGGCGCTGGCAACCGCGATCGAGACGCTGATGAAGGATCCCGAGCGACGACGACGCTTCGCCGCGGCGAGCCGCACGATGGCGGTCGAGGAATTCTCAAGCGCGCATATCGGCCGGGAGATCGTGGCGCTGTACCGGCGCCTCCTGGCAGACAAGGCGCGCGCCGTGGCGGGGGTGGCATCGGCATGACAATCGTCACCTGGCCCGTCATTGTCGCCATCGCTGCCGGCATCGCGCTCGCCGCGGCCGTCATCTGTTACACGCTGCTGCTACTGCTGCGGCCGCTGCTGCGGCGCTACGCTCTGGCGCTGCCCAACGCGCGCTCCTCGCACAAAATTCCGACGCCGCAAGGCGCCGGCATCGGCGTGGTCGCCGCCACCATTATCGTCACTTTGGCCATCGCCATGCGCGCCGGCTTCCTTGACGATCCGGCCTTGTGGATCGTGCTCGCCGCCACTGCCGGCATTGCCGTCGTCGGCGCCGCCGACGACATCGCCCAGCTCGGCGTCGCGCCGCGGCTCGTCCTGCAAGGCATCGCCGTCGCCGCAGTGCTCGCAGCCCTGCCGGACGATGTGCGCGTCGTGCCGCCGCTGCCGTTCTTTATCGAGCGCATCCTGCTCGGCATCGGCGCGCTGTGGTTCGTCAACCTCACAAACTTCATGGACGGCATCGACTGGATCACCGCGGCCGAAACCATCCCGATTACTTTGTTCCTGCTGGCGATCGCGACATTCGGCGGCCCGACGGACCTCGAGATCAGCGTCGCGCTGGCCTTGTGCGGCGCCATGCTCGGCTTTGCGCCGCTCAATAAACCGGTGGCGAAGATGTTTCTCGGCGATGTCGGCAGCCTCGCCATCGGCCTGCTGCTCGCCTTTCTCCTGATCGGGCTCGCGGGCCGCGGCCACATCGCCGCGGCGCTCTTGCTGCCGCTTTATTATCTCGCCGACGCCACCGTCACCTTGTGCCGCCGTATATTGCGCGGCGAGCAGTTCTGGGTCGCGCATCGCACGCACTTCTATCAGCGCGCCACGCAAAACGGCTTCACCGTGATGGAAGTCGTGGCGCGCATTTTCGGCGTCAATGTCATCCTCGGCCTGCTGGCGCTGGCCAGCGTCGTGTGGAACGGCGTCGCGGTGCAGATCGTCACGCTCGCCGCCGGCGCGGCCATGGTGACGTGGCTGCTCTACGTCTTCGAGACAGGCCGCAAGGCGGCCTGAACCGCCAGCGCTTCTTCGACCCCGACCATGACCTGACGCGGCGACAGCGCGTCGAGACAGGCGCTGTGGCTGTCGAGCCGCCGCTCGCAGCCTTCGAGCTGGCACGGCGTGCACGGGAACGCGTGCTGCACCAGCCAGACATTGCCGCGCTGCTGCACCGCGCCGGTGTCGGCCCATGGCTCGCTCAACCCGCCGACCGGCCACGGCCCCCATAGCCGCGGATCGGTCGGGCCGAACAAGGCCACCGTCGGCGCGCCACAGGCGGCGGCGAGATGCGTCACTGAGGTATCGGGCCCGATGAACACCTTCGCGTGGCCGAGCAGGCCGGCGAGTTGCGCCCAGGTCAGCGCGCCCTCCATCCGCTGCACGTCGGTGCCGCGCCAGATGTCGTCGAGATAGGCGCGCTCGTCCGCTGCCGGGCCGCCGGTCGCGATCACGGTCAGACCGCGCGCCCGCAGTGCCTGAGCCACGTCGCGCCAGCCGCTCGTTGTCCACTGCTTGTAGCGGAACATCGGCGCCGCATGGATCACGGCATAAGGTGCATCGGGCATGCCGTCGAACGATACGGCGCGCGGCGGCACCAGCCGCGGCTCGCGGCCGATGCCGAGCGCATCGGCGAGCCGCAGCATCTCCTCGACGCGATGCACACCGGGGACGAGATCGAGCGTCCGATCGAGGAAGCGCCGCTTGAAGTCGCCGGTCGCGCGCGCCTCGACCGGCGCGGCGCGGTGACGGCCTGCAATGATGGCGAAGAAGGTCGGCCGGTCGCCGGACTGCGTCGAGACAGCCAGATCGTAGCGCCGCCACAGTTTGCCGACGAGCGCCAGGCTCTGCGCGGCGGTGCGGCGTGGCGGCATGGCAATGACGCCATTCAAATCCGGATTGCCGGCGAGTATGCCGACGGTGTCGGCGAACACCAGTGCGTCGATGGTCGCCTCCGGCCAGGCTTTGCGCAGGCTGGCGATGAGCGGCGTCGTCAGCAGCACGTCGCCGAGCCGGCGCAAGGCGATGATCAGAATGCGCGGCCGTGGCGGAAGATCGATGCGGCTCATGACGCCGCGATCTCCCGGTCGCCGCTGGCACGCTGCTTCAGCACCATGCCGCCGGCGACGCCGACGCCGACGACGTAGATCCAGCCTTGCAGGAAATCGAACAGGTGCGAGTTGAACACCGAGCCGACGAGGTTCTGCGCGACGACCGCGAGTCCGACCCATGCCGCCAGGCCGGGGGCCCGGAACAACAGCAGATGCGCGAACCACATCGCCCACAGCACCGCCGCCCCGATCAGTCCGATCTGGATGGCGACGGCGAAGGTCTGGTTGTGCGGATTGGTGGTCGCCGAGCCCTGCGCACCGGTCTTGCCTTCCGACGAGACGATGAAGAGCTTGTGGATCGAGCCGGTGCCATGCCCGAACAGCGGCGCATCGGCGACGAAGCCGAGCGACTTGCGATAGAACTCCAGCCGCTCGCCGGACGAGTTCTGCGCGTCGGTGGCGAAATAAGCCTCCGCGTCGGTCCACGCCTGACTGGTGCGGTCGCGCAGATAAGGCGCCGATGACCATGCGACCGCCGCCAGCACCACGGCGGCGGCGAGCACCAGCGTCGCGGCCTTGCGCGTCAGGCGGCGCGCCGCGAACAGCACCAGCAGCACCGGCATCGTCACCAGCGCGGTTCGCCCGGTCGACAGCGAGAACATGCTGACCAGCATGCCGGCGACGAACAGCCCGATGGCGAGAAGCCAGCGCCAACGTCGGCGCTCGATCAAATCGGCCGCGACATAGAACAGGCCGAACATGCAGAGCACGAATTCTCCGCTCTGGCTGGCGGCGTTGCGCACGATGACGTTGTCCGGCTTGACCCACTCGGCGGCGAGCGGCGGCACGGCGACGATCGCTGCCGTGACAATGAGCAGCACCAGACAGGACAGCACGAACGCGGCAAAGACGTAGTGGCCACGTTCCGACCGACGGAAGTGCACGAAGAACAAAGGAATGGCGAGCAGCTTGACGAAGGAGCCGATCCCATCCCAACGTTCGGCCAGGCTGACATTGGCCCACGCCATGCCGGCAATGCCGAACAGCACCAGCAGCACGGGCAAAGCGCCAGCGGGCGTCGTCGCCACCTCGCGCAAACCGCGCACATCGAACAGCGCGACCAGCGTCACCGCCCACATGGCGGCGAGAATGCCGGCGGCGGACGTCGACCAGGGTAACGACGCCGCCAGCGCGATCGCCAGCACGTCGGCGACGTCGATGACCTTGGCGCGATTGGCCGATGCAGCCGCCACTGTCATGCTACCCCGTCTTCGCTCATAGGCATGGGCTTCACCTTCAGCTCCGACATGCCGTGCTTGGCGCGGATGTCGCTGCCGCTCAGCAATTGCGTCAATTTGCGTTCATTCTCGGGCAAGGCCGAGCGGTCGGCTTCCCTGTGCCACAGGTGAATGACGCCGGTCGCGAAGTTGCCATCCTTGCGCACGACGCCGGCGTTGATCAGGCGCACGATCAGGTCGGAATCCTCCTTGCCCCAGCCGGCGTAGTCGGCGTCGAAACCGTCGACCGTATCGAGGTCGCGGCGCCAGATGGCGAGATTGCACGAACGCGCGCCCTGCCACTGCTTCGCGCGCATGCGCCGCAACGGGCCGAGCGGCAAATGCAGTAGCGCCGCGAGGCGGTTGACGCCTCCGCGCAGGCGCTCTGTGATGAATTTGCCGAAGCTCCAGATCTCCGGCTCGAGACCGTCGCGCAGAACGCGCTCCGTCATATCCGGTGACAGCAGAATGCGGTTGCCGGTGACGAAAGCGTTCGCCTCAGCCAACCCGCGGTGCTGTGCGACGAAATCCGGGCGCACGATGCAATCGCCGTCAAGGAAGACAATGTAGTCGCCGCGCGCGACCAGCACCGCCCGGTTGCGAATCTCGCCGGCGCGGAAGCCCTTGTCCTCGTGCCAGACATGTTCGACGCGATGACCGACCTTGGACTTCCAGGATTCCACCATCGCCGCGGTGGCCGGGCCGGAGCCGTCATCGGCCACCAGCACTTCGAAGTCGCGGTCGGTCTGACGCGCCAGCGAGCGCAGCACGGCGGCGAGTGCGTCCTCGCGGTTATAGGTGGTGACAATGACGGAGATCAGGCCCTTCACCGCTTGGCTCACGATCTGCGCCCCGCCAGCCAGGCCTTCATGTAGCGATAATAGGTGCCTTCGGCATTGGCGACGGCGAGCAGGAAGCCCTCCCGACCGTCGCGGAAACCGCCGCGCAGGACGTAGGTGCGAAAGAAGCTCCACAGGCCGTGGGTGATGCCGCTGGAAAAACTCACACGCTTGCCGCGCGCAGTGAACATCGCGGCTCCGGCGGTCGAATAACGGTCCATACGCGACAGCGCATCTTCGAGCCGCATGACCGGCGCATGCAGGAGATCGTTCTTCAGACGCGCCACAGGCCCGTCGCAGATCACGCGCTCATGCACCGCATCGTCGGAGAAGCGCGCCCTGCCGCGGCGGAACAGCCGCAGCACATAATCGGGATACCAGCCGGAATGCCGCATCTGCCGGCCGCAGAAACTCGACAACCGCGGCAGCTCGTAGCCGTCGGCAGTCCCCTGCCTGGTCGCCTGCGCGATCTCGGCGGCGAGCGCCGGCGTCACGCGCTCGTCGGCATCGATCGAGAACACCCAGTCGCCCGACGCCTCTCCCAACGCAAAATTCTTTTGCGCGCCGAAGCCGTCCAGCGCGCGGGCAATGACGCGCGCGCCATTGGCTTCGGCAATGACGCGAGTGTCGTCACTGCTGTTGTCGTCGATGACGATACGCTCGTCGGCAAAGGCGACGCTGTCGAGGCAAGCGCCGATATTGGCGGCCTCGTTCTTCGCGATCACGATCACCGACAGGCGCGGCATGCCGCTCCACCTCTTTTCGCTTAACGGCCGGACCGCGAGCGCTCGACCATTGACGTCGTGGATTGGCCGGGCACCAGATCGACCAGCACGACGACGCCGCCGAGTGCCTCGACGATGTCGTGGCCGACCACCTGCTCGCGGGTGTAGTCGCTGCCCTTGACCAGCACGGTCGGCTTCACTTCGCCGATCAGTTCGCGCGGCGTGTCCTGCTCGAAAATGACGACGAGATCGACGGCCTCCAGCGCCGCCAGCACTTCGGCGCGCGACTGCGCGTTCTGCACCGGGCGGGTCGGGCCCTTCAGGCGCGTCACCGACGCATCGCTGTTGAGGCCAACGACGAGACGGTCACAGGCCGCGCGCGCCTGCGCCAGCAGCTTGACGTGACCGGGATGCAAGAGATCGAAGACGCCGTTGGTAAAACCGATGCGCAGGCCCTGGCGGCGCCACAGGTCGAGATGCTCGCCGAGCTGCGACCAGTCGAACACGATCTTGTCCTCGGCGGCGAGCGAGGCTTCGGGCAGGATGCGGTGACGCAGTTCATCCACGCTGAGCGTCGCGGTGCCGCGCTTGCCGACCACGACCGCGGCGGCGGCGTTGGCGGCGCGCATGGCGCTCTCGAAATCGGCGCTCATCGCCAGCATGGCGGACAATACCGCGACGACCGTATCGCCGGCGCCGGAGACGTCGCGCACCTTCACCGCATAAGACGGTACATGCACGGCGCCGCCATCGTTTACCAATGTCATGCCGTCTTCGCTGCGCGTCACCAGCACGGCCTTGGCGCCGAGCGCCTGCTTCAGACCGAGCGCGGCTTGCGCGATCTCATCGTCGCTGCGTGCCGCCGTGTTGGTCGCGGCGGCGAGCTCTTGACGATTCGGCGTGATCAAGGTTGCGCCGCGATAGATCGAATAGTCGCGGCCCTTGGGATCGACGATCACCGGCTTGCCGGCCTTGCCCGCGGCGTCGATCACCGCGCGCACGACCTTCGGCGTCAACGCGCCCTTGGCGTAGTCCGACAGCACCACCGCGCCGGCGCGCGGAATGGCGTCGATGGCGTAGCCGATCAGCGCGTCCTCGGCGGCGGGTGCGATGGCGGTCGCCATCTCCCAGTCGGCGCGCAGCATGTGCGCGGAGTGATGCTCGGAGACGAAGCGCACCTTGCGCGTCGTCATGCGCTCGTTGTCGGTGGCGAGATAGAACTCGATCAGCGGATGCAGCGACAGCGCGGCCGTGAGCGCCTTGCCGGCCTCGTCGTCGCCGACCACGCCGATGAAGATGCAGCGCGACCCGAGCGCCACCAGGTTGCGCGCGACATTGCCGGCGCCGCCGACCATGACCTCGGCGCGCCTCACCGCGATCACCGGCGTCGGCGCCTCCGGGGAGATGCGCGAGACGTCGCCATAGACGAACTCGTCGAGCATCAGGTCGCCGATGCAGAGCACCGTCTGCTGCGACAGGCCGGCCAGATGTTTGTCGAAGTCGAACATCACCGATACCTGTCGGCCTGATCGAGATAGCCGGTCACGTATTGCGCGACCGCCTTGTCGAGCGGCGTGAAGCCGGCATTGTAGCCGGCACGGCGAAGATTGCCGACATCGGCTTGCGTGAAATACTGATACTGGTCGCGGATCGAGATCGGCATGTCGATGTATTCGATATTCGGCTTGGCGCCCATCGCCTTGAACATGGCGACGATCATGTCGCGGAAGCTTTCCGCCTTGCCGGTGCCGACATTGAAGATGCCGTTCTTGCTATCGTTCTTGCCCGAGCCATCGAGCGCCCAGCGCACCACCGAGATGACGTCATCGACATAGATGAAGTCGCGCCGCTGGTCGCCGTCGGCGATGCCATCGCGATGCGACTTGAACAGCTTCACCGGCGCGCCGGCCTTGGCGCTGTCGAACAGCTTGGACAGCACGCTGGCCATCGCGCCCTTGTGATATTCGTTCGGTCCGTAGACGTTGAAGAACTTCAGCCCCACCCAGCGCGGCGGCAGCTTTTCCTTCTTCACGACGCGATCGACCAGCGCGAGGTCGAACAGATGCTTCGACCAGCCGTACAAATTCATCGGCCGCAGCTTGCGCAGTTCCTCGAGCGACCAGTCGTCGATGAAATTGGCGTCACGGTCGCCATAAGTCGCGGCCGAGGAGGCGTAGACGAAAGGCGTGCCGCTCTGCGTGCACCAGTCGAGCAGGCGCAGCGACAGACGGAAGTTGTTCTCCATCACCGCGTCGCCGTCGGTCGCGGTGGTCGAGGAGATCGCGCCCATGTGGATCACGGCCTCGAGCTTGCGGCCATCGAGCCATCTGCCGAGGTCGGCCGGCGGCACGAAATCGGCGATCTGGCGCTTGGCGAGATTACGCCATTTGGCATCGGAACCGAGGACGTCGTTGACCACGACGTCGGTCCGCCCCGCCTCATTGAGGCTGGCCACGATGTTCGATCCGATGAAGCCGGCTCCGCCGGTAACCAAAATCATACACACGACCCCGCTGGAGGCCATCCTTTGCCCCAGTCCGGGCGGAGTCGCAAATGGACCGGCCGGATCGGGGCCAAATGCCTCTGGAAACGGTAAAAAATGCCGCTGGACAGTGCCGCGCGGCCAAGGCTAACGCCACAGCGCATGACCATCGACCCCGCCCATCCCGACCGCCCGGTCCTGATCGTCCCCTTCGTCTGGATCGGCGACTTCGTGCGGGTCCATTCGGTGGTCCGCCTCCTGAAGGCGGAAGCCCCCAACCGGCCGGTGGACATGGTGTCCTCGACGCTCTGCGCGCCGCTGGCCGACTACATGCCGGGCGTGCGTCGGGCGGTGGTGTCCGACCAGCCGCGCAAAAGGCTCGGCTGGGCGATCCAGCGCGACCTGGCCGCCCGCCTGCGCCGCAATGGCTACGGCCAGGCGCTGATCATGTCGCGCAAGTGGAAGGCTGGCTTGGCGCCGGCGCTGGCAGGAATTCCGATCCGTACTGGTTTTGCCGGGGAAGCCCGCTTCGGCCTCATCAACGATATGCGCTGGGGCGAACTGAAATTGCCGCGCATGATCGACCAGATGGGGGCGTTGGCGCTGCCGAAGGGCGCCAAACTGCCGCCCGAATGGCCCCTGCCCGAGCTCGGGGTGCCCGCGGACGAACTGGCGCGCTGGAAGGACCTGCGCGGCCTCGCCGCCGAACCAGGACCGATCGTCACGGTGTCCCCGGGCGCGGTCGGCGCCGGCAAGGCCTGGCCGCCCGAATCCTATGCCGCCCTGGCCAAGGCCCTGACGGCGGACGGCGCCTCGGTCTGGGTGCTGGGCGGCCCTGCGGAAACCGCCACGGCACGGCTGATCGCGGAGACTGCTGGGCCCCGCGTCCGCGACCTGACGGGGACCGACCTGCGCAATGCCGTGCTGGCGCTGGCCGGCGCGGCCGTCTCGGTGACCAACGATTCCGGCCTGATGCACGTCTCGGCGGCCATCGGCACGCCGACTGTCGCCATTTTCGGCCCAACCAGCCCCTGGCACTGGAAGCCGCTTAACCCGGTGGCGGCGATTCTCGAGCCGCCGGGCGACGAGGAGGCCCGCCAGAAGGCCCGGCTGATGGGCAACGAGGCGGTCGCCCATCGGTCCACCGCGGGGGTTTCTGTGGACAGCGTCCTCGCCGCCGTCCGAAAAGCCCTTTCCGACGGCGAATCAACGCGTTAACGCAGAGCCGGCGCGTCCCTGACGGCCCTGGCGTTCCGTGCTAGGTAAGGACCCGCCCGTGGAAGGAAGTTCACCCATGGCCAAGCCCCAGGCCGCCGACAAGCGCAGCGAGCAGTCGCAAGCCGCCATCGACAGCGCGCTGCGCACGCTCGAGGCCGAAGGCTCCGGCATCGATGCGCTGGCCGCCAGCCTGCGCGACGGCCTCGGCGCGCCGTTTGCCGCCGCCATCGACCTGATCAAGGCGGCGAGCGGCCGCGTCATCGTCACCGGCATGGGCAAGTCGGGGCACATCGGCAACAAGATCGCTTCCACCTTTGCCTCCACCGGCACGCCTGCTTCCTTCGTGCATCCGGCCGAAGCCAGCCACGGCGATCTCGGCATGATCACCAAGCACGATGTGATCCTGGCGCTGTCGTGGTCGGGCGAGACTGCCGAACTGAAGAACCTCATCGACTATTCGCGCCGCCACGACATCGGCCTCATCGCGCTCACTGCCAACGCCGATTCAACTCTGGCGAAAGCGGCCGACGTCGCGCTGACGCTGCCGCAGGCGCGCGAAGCCTGCCCGCACAATCTGGCGCCGACCACCTCGGCACTGATGCAGCTCGCGCTCGGCGATGCGCTGGCGATCGCGCTGCTCGAGAGCCACGGCTTCACCGCCATCGACTTCGGCCACCTGCATCCCGGCGGCAAGCTCGGCGCGCAGCTCAAGACCGTCGGCGAGTTCATGCACAAGGGCGACGCCGTACCGCTGGCGGCGCTCGGCACGAAGATGTCGGAAGCGCTCGTCAACATGACTGCCAAGGGCTTCGGCTGCGTCGGCATCACCGATGCGGCGGGCAGGCTCACCGGCATCATCACCGACGGCGACCTGCGCCGTCACATGCGCAACGACCTCCTCGACGCCAGCGTCGATGCCGTCATGACGAAGTCGCCGAAGACCGTGCGGCCGGACCAGTTGATGAGCGAAACGCTCGAACTGCTGAACGCCACCAAGGTCACCGCGCTGTTCGTGGTCGAAGCCGGCAAACCGGTCGGCATCATCCACGTCCACGACCTGCTGCGCGCCGGCGCGGCGTAGTTCATAGCGCTCCGCTCCGCACGATTGCCTCTCTCTCCGTCATGCCCGGCCTTGTGCCGGGCATCCCGCTTAGGTGGGCACTGCGCCCCTAAACGGGATGGCCGGGTCAAGCCCGGCCATGACATCGCAATTACCGGCATCGCAATTACGAGGCGATCAACCTTGCAACAGCCGCCTTCACCGCGTCCACGTCCGGCGGCGCGCCATTGGCGCCGAGCACGGCGATCGGTCCGGAGCCGACCGGCCCGGTGAGCCGCGGCTGGCTGCCCGCGAATATGGCAACCAGCGGCACGGTCAATGCCGCGGCGAGATGCAACAGCCCTGTATCGACGCCAACGACACAGCGCGCGCCGGCAATCAGCCGCGCCACCTGATCGAGCGGTTCGCGCGCCGGCACGCGCGCACCGGGCACGCCAGCCGCAATCGTCTCGCTGCGTTTGCGCTCGGCCTCGGTGCCCCACGGCAGCACCACTGACAGATCCGCCTGCGTCAGCGAACGGCCGAGCGCGATCCAGCGCTCCACAGGCCACTCCTTCTTCGCCTGCGCCGTCGCATGCAGCAGGACGACATAAGGCTTGGCCGGCGCCGACAACCGCGCCCGCGACAGATTGTAATCCGGCGAGCCGCTGATCTCGTAACCGAGCGCCAGCGCGGTCAGGCGGCGATTGCGCTCCACCGCATGCAGGTCGCGGCTCACCGCGTGACGCACGTCGTAGAACAAGGTCGCCAGCGGCTCGCGTATGCTGGCGCGATCGTAGCCGTGGCGCTCACCGCGCGCGGCGCGGGCAATGGCGCCGGTGCGCAAGAGACCCTGCGTGTCGATCACAACGTCATAGCGATGCAGGCGAAGCGCCGCGTAGCTTTGCCGGATTTCGCGCCAGGTCTGCGGCAACCACAGCGCCTTGCGCCAGCGCCGCGACGCGACCGGAATGACGTCGTCGACGCCGGGATGCAGGCGGGCCAGCGGCGCGAAGGCCTCTTCCACCACCCAGGAAATCTGCGCGCCCGGCAGAGCACGGCGCGCGTCCGTCACCGCCGGCAGATGATGGATCACATCGCCGAGCGACGAGGTCTTGATGAAAAGAATTTCCCGCATCGTCCATTCCGGCGCGGGCGCGCCCCAAAATGCTCGCCCAAAGCGTTAACGGGCCTCATAGCCCGGTTACCGCGCGTTAACAATGACGGCGATTACGGGCATTTGAGTCGAACTTGCAGCCCCTCTTTTTCATGATTGTCCTTTAAGGAAGTTAATCGCACCTCGGGGGCCATCATGACAATTCTGGTGACAGGCGGCGCCGGCTATATCGGCAGCCACATGGTTCATGAACTGGTCGACGCCGGCGAGCCGGTCGTCGTGCTCGACAATCTGTCGACCGGTTTCCGCTACCTATTCCCGGCCACCGTGCCTTTCGTCGCCGGCTCGACCGGCGATCGCGACCTGGTCAAGAAAACCATCGAGCAGCACGGCGTCACCGCCATTATCCATTTTGCAGCATCCGTCGTGGTGCCGGACTCGGTGCGCGATCCGCTGAGCTACTATCGCAACAACACGTTGAATACCTGCACGCTCGTCGATGCGGCGATCGAGACCGGCGTACGGCAGATGATCTTCTCCTCGACCGCCGCCGTCTACGGCAACGCCGAAGAAACGCCGGTCGGCGAAAACGCGGTGACGCATCCGATTTCGCCCTACGGCACGTCGAAGCTGATGTCGGAAATCATGTTGCATGACGCCGGCAAGGCTTACGGCCTGCGCTTCGTCATCCTGCGCTATTTCAACGTCGCCGGCGCCGATCCGCGCGGCCGCACCGGCCAGGCGACGCCAGCCGCCACGCATCTGATCAAGGTCGCTTGCGAAACCGCGGTCGGCAAGCGGGAGAAGATGGCCATCTACGGCACCGATTACCCGACGCCGGACGGCACCTGTATCCGCGATTATATCCACGTGACGGATCTGGCGCGCGCGCATTCCGCGGCACTCGGCCACCTGCGCCGCGGCGGCGCCAGCGCCACCTTCAATTGCGGCTATGGCCGCGGCGCCTCCGTGCTCGAAGTCATCGATGCCGTGCGCCGCGCCGCCGGCCACGATTTCCCTGTGGAGATCGAAGGCCGCCGTCCGGGCGATCCGGCGGCGCTGGTCGCCAATGTCGAGCGCATCCGCAAGGCGCTGCCGTGGCATCCGCAGTTCCAGGACCTCGACACCATCGTCACCCATGCGTTGGCGTGGGAGAAGCGATTGCAGGCCAATACGGCTCGGGCGCAGGGCGACCGCGCCTGAAGCGGCGTTTCGTCATAAACAGCGCGTAATCCGGCCATCTTGACGCGCCCCGGGCGATGCCCGACAGAGGGCGCATGAACGACCCGACCGACCTCGCCGACGACCCGCGCTACAGCGCCCGGAACCTGATCCGGCGGCTGTTCCTCGAGCAGGGCCTGTCGCACTGGCGCAAATACGCGGCCGCCTTCGTGCTGATGGCGGTTTCCGCCGGCTGCACCGCGTTCAGCGCCTATCTGATCGGCAACGTCATCAACGAGACCTACGTCAACCGCAACCTGCCCGGCATCTTCGTGCTCGGCGGCATCACGGTGGCGCTGTTCGCGATCAAGGGCGTCGCCACCTACGGCCACACGGTGTTCCTGTC
>JAHCKF010000479.1 GCA_026125925.1 Pseudolabrys sp. | reverse complement strand
CGGCGCCACCTTCACTTCCATCAGGATGCCTTCGTGGTTGCGGAACCAGAAGCCGTTCGACTCGAAGCCCGGCGGCGGGTCGATCAGCTTGATGCCCTGGCCCTCGATGCGTTTCTTCAGGCGGTCGATGTCCTCGGCGTAGCAGCCGAACGACAGGTGGTGCAGCGCCTTGGTCTTGCCTTCGATGACCGAGCCCCAGGCGTGTTCATGACCGAAGGTCTTGAGTTGCAAGGTATTGCCCTTGCGCACCATATTCAGCCCGAAATTGGTGTAGAATTCGTCGGCCACGTTCACATCGGGAACGGCGAGGACGAATTGATCGAGTGAGTGGATGCCGAACTCGTCGGAGCTGGCAGTCGGCGCGACATAGCCGCCGATGGCAGTCATATTCAGGCTCCCTGGACTTTTGTTGCTTCTCGCGGCGCATCATAGCGGCGCTCCCGGAGGGCGCAAACGGTTCCTCGGGCCATGAGCCATCCGGCACTCCGCCCACCGCCGCCCACACCCGCGACATCCTGCCCTTGGAACGCGAACCCGCCCTACATACTTAGTGTCTGATGGAAATTTCGAGTCGCGATGGTCTGGGCTTTTCGGTGGCGATCTATATGGGCGCCATGCTCGGCGCGCTCGCCGTGATCGCGGTGCCCGTCTATTACGCCGTCGCGCCGCAAGTCTACGAAAACCCCGCGCCGGAACCGCTCGACCCGCTGCTCAACGGGCCGATCGTCGGCAAGCGCGTATCGACCCCGGTTCCGCTTGCGATGCTCAAACACCCCCAAATCGTCGACCCCAAGCTCGTCGCCGAGCTGAACGCCAAACTCGACACCAAGACCAGGGAGGCCAAGCCGGCCCGCCACGAGGTGGCCCATCAGGCGGTGCGCCGCGAACGGCCGGCCGCGGTGGCGGAACTGCCGGAGCGGCCGGAACGGTCGGGCTTCTTCCTGTTCAATCTGTTCGGCGGCTGATCGGCGCGCCATTGCCGGACAAGACCCGCATGGCGCCGCGTAACGCCACGCGGAACGCCTCGTCATAATTGATGCCGCTGGCCGACCACACGTAGCGTCGGCCGCGCGCGGATATCCGCCAGGTCGCAATCCAGCCATGCGCCTTGTCGCTCCAGGTGAGATCGCCCACCAGCGGCCGATCCGCCCCGGCGACTTTCGCCAGCGCCTCCGCCTTTTCCCGCACCAGTTTCGGCTTTGCCGTCGCCGTGATGCCGTTGGCGCGGAGCGGCTCGGCCGCCGGCAACACGACATTCATGCCGTAGCGCTGCACCGCATTGCCGAGCGATTCGCGCATATCGGGATCGAACTCGCCGTCCTTGGCCAGCACGCCGTCGCGCGTGCGGCCGCGCACCGTGACGATCATCGCCAGAGTCGGGCGTTTGGCTTTCCAAACCTTGCGGCCGAGAGAAGCGAGCACATTGTCGATCTTCGCCGGATTGAAATGGCAGGTCAGGAAATGCGGCCGGTCGTAGGTGCCCTGCTCGTCGTGGATCGGCCGGCCGGACAGCCGGTCGAAATACGAAAAGGAATCGATGTAATCGGCGGCGCGCGCGGCAAGCGCCGGCACGCGCTGGCTGTCGAGAATGGTCACGTCGCCTGATGCCCGCACCAGCACGTCCTCGAAGCAGAGCCGGAAGCCGAGCGGCCGGTTGCGCTCGTCCCTCCCGGTAACGACCGCCTGCGCGACGTAGATGTCGGCGGGATCGAGCGGCGGCGGCGGCTTGGTCTCGGCGGCGTTCGCAAGATTGCCGGCGACGAACAAGACCCAGGCGCGCAGCACAAACCGGAGCATGGCTCACCTTCCGCGATTTTCGCGCAAAGGTTCGACAACGCACCCGCCCACGTCAAATGCAGAAAACGAATGAATTCTGCGCGACGACAGCGGGCAAAGAAAAAGCCCGGCATCGCTGCCGGGCTTCAATCTCGTGGTCTCGTCTGGGGC
>JAHCKF010000478.1 GCA_026125925.1 Pseudolabrys sp. | reverse complement strand
CAGGTCCCGGACTGACGGGATCTGGGCAAGAACGGCGGCGGCGATGACGGTGGCCGTGACCGGCAGCAGGGCGAGCAGCAGCGCGAAACTCGCCCGCGGCAGCCGCGACATCGCCAGTTGGTCGCAGACATAAGGGATGACCGACGAACAGATGCCGACACCGATACCGGCCAGCACGAGGCGGGGCGAATTGAAGGCCCTGATCGCCTCGAAGAGCCCGATGGGCATGATAACGGCGAAGGCGATCAGCATCGCGGCGCCCAGCCGCTCCACGCCGCCGCTCGCGCCGCCCCGCGCCGCCTTGTGGCCGATGACGATGTAAGCCGCAAACAGCACGGCATTGAAAGCCGCCCAGGCAAGGCCGATCGGGTCGGTCGCCCATGTCACGTCGATGAGAACGAAGACACCGACAACAACCAGCCCCAGCGCCAGAGCGTTGCGCCACGATCGCGCGCCGATGAGGGCGATGGCGATGGTGCCGACGAACTCCATCGCCGCGACGAGACTCATCTGCAGGCGGTCGAGCGCGAGATAGAACGACGTGTTCATGGCCGCGAGGCACAGGCCAAGCCCGATGAGCATCAGCCGCGTCCTGCCATCGGCGCGGGCGATGGTGCGCCACGGATTCGTGAATATGGCGAAGGCCGCGGCAGCCGTCGCGATGCGGAACCAGGCGACGCCGAGCACGCCGACGGCCGGAAACAGCAGCACCGCGAAGGACGGCCCGAGGTAGTGAAAGATGGCGCTGACGCCGAACCAGACGTGCGGCGGCGTCCGTTCGGCGAGGCGATTGAAGTGGGCGGGCGCTCGCGATAGCATGCCTTCATTCTGGGGCGCCGGATGCCGTAATCCATCAGTTTTTACAGGTGGAAAGCCTTGCTTTGTCTGGTTATCGAAGGAGATTCCGTTGACAAGCCTACGATCCGACAAGGCAGCCCTCGACGCCGTCGACGCCAAACTGATCGCGGCACTGGCGGCCAATGCCCGAGTCAGCACGGCTGAACTGGCGCGGCTGGTGAAGCTGTCGGCGCCCAGCGTCGCCGAACGCATCAAACGGCTCGAAGAGGCCGGCGTGATTGAGGGCTACTGCGCCGTCATCAATCCCGCGGCGCTGGGGTTGCCAATCGCGGCGTGGATCCGGGTGCGGCCGACGCCGGGCCAGCTCAAGAAGGTGGCGGAGATTCTCAAGGGCCTGCCGGAAATTGTGTCCTGCGATCGCATCACCGGCGAAGATTGCTACATCGCGCGGGCGCATGTCCGCTCGGTCGCCGACCTCGAGCGGCTGATCGATGCGATCAATCCGTTCGCGCTGACCAATACCTCGATCATCCAGTCGATGCCGGTCGAGCCGCGGCTGCCGCCGATCACGGTGCGGCGGCGCTGAATTCCATCAGCCTTTGCCGCCGCCCATCTTGCAGACCAGCTTCCACTCCGCATCGGTGATGGCCGGCAGCGACAGCCGCGATTGCCGGAGCAACTGGATGTCGGCGAGCTTCGGCTCGGCCTTGATGGCGGCCAGCGTTACCGGTTTCGGCATCGGCTCGATCGCCTTGACGTCAACGCAGACCCACGGCTCGCCGGCCTTCGCGGTCGGATCGGGGTAGGCGGTCTTGATGACCTCGACGATGCCGACGATCTCCTTGCCGACATTGGAATGATAGAAGAAGCCGCGGTCGCCCTTCTTCATCTTCATCATGTTGAGCTTGGCGGTGTGGTTGCGGATACCGGTCCAGGCCGTGCCCTTGGCGCCGGCTTTGACCATCTGGTCCCACGACCAGGCATCGGGTTCGGATTTCAGAAGCCAGTAGGCCATTGCTGTTTATTCCTCCGCCTTGATCGGCCGCGACAGCAGAGCCGCGATCGCTTCATCGACGCTCAGTTGCTTCGCCAAGACGGCGGCGACGGCCGCCGAGATCGGCATGTCGATGCTCTTGTCGCGCGCCATCTCCAGCAGCACCGGCGCGGTGAAGGCGCCTTCGGCCAGTTTGCCGCT
>JAHCKF010000477.1 GCA_026125925.1 Pseudolabrys sp. | reverse complement strand
GAATGGCCGCAAGTCTTGACAGCGGTATGGCAAGACCGATTCGACTGCGGGACACCATTGACCGCGGCCGCATCGCTGCCTAATTGCCTGCCATGACCATCGACGATGTGCGCACCGCCGACCGGATTGAAAAGAAACTGACCGAAGCTTTGGCCCCGGACAGCGTGAAGGTGCTGGATGAGTCCCACCAGCATGAGGGCCATGCCGGTCACCGCCCCGGCGGACAGACCCATTTCAGGGTCTATATCGTGGCGCAGGCCTTCGCCGGCAAGAGCCGCGTCGACCGCCATCGCATGGTCAATGCGATTCTTTCGGATGAATTGAAGGCCGGCGTCCACGCCCTCGCCATCCACGCCCAGGCGCCGGGCGAAGGCTAAACTTTTCCCTTATTCACCCGTTACTCCGCCGGCTGCGTGCGCGGCAGCGGCTGGATGCGCAGCGCCGTGATGCGATTGCGCGCCCGGCGCAGCACGCGGAAGCGGAAGCCGTGGAACGTGAAACTCTGCCCGACCTCCGGAATCGTTCGCGCTTCATGAATGACGAGGCCGGCGATCGTGGTGGCCTCCTCGTCCGGCAGGTTCCAGTTCATGACGCGGTTGAGGTCGCGGATCGGCACCGCGCCATCGACATTGACCGACCCGTCGGGCTGACGGCGCACGCCGGGCATCGCCACGTCATGTTCGTCGGTGATGTCGCCGACGATCTCCTCGAGAATATCCTCGAGCGTGACCAGGCCTTCGACCTCGCCATATTCATCGACCACCAGCGCAAACGGCGTCTTGCGCCGGCGGAACGCCTTGAGCTGTTCCGCCACCGGTCGCGTGTCCGGCACGTACCACGGCGGCGTCAGCAGCGAGGCGATGTCGACCTTGGCGGCGTCGCCATCGACCGCATGCAGCGCGCGCAACAGATCGCGCACGTGCAGAATGCCGACGATGTTCTCCGGATTGCCGCGCCACAACGGAATGCGCGTCACCGGCGAGGCGATGACGGCGTTGACGACGTCCTCGGCTTTTTCGTCGGCATTGAGCGTGACCATATTGGTGCGGTGGATCATGACGTCCGACACCGCCAGTTCGCCGACACGGAATACGTTCTGAATGTATTCGGCCTGGCCCTCTTCGAGCTTGCCGTGCTGCGCCGATGTCGCGACCAGCCCTTCGAGCTCGACATCGCTCAGGACATCGTGGGGCAGCGCTTCCTTGACGCCAAGCAGCCGCAGAATCCAGCCCGACACGCTGTTGAGCATCCAGTTCAGCGGCCAGAACGCCATGTAGGAGATGTAGAGCGGATAGGCGACCCACAGCGACACCGGCTCCGGTTCGCGGATCGCCAGGGTCTTTGGCACCTGCTCGCCGAGCACGATATGCAGCGACGAGAAGACCAGGAAGCCGACGATGAAGGCGGTGAAATGCACCGCCTTGTCCGGCATGCCGAGCGGCTCGAGCACCGGCGTCAGCAGCGCCGCCACCGTCGGTTCGCCGACCCAGCCGAGTCCGAGCGAAGCCATGGTGATGCCGAGCTGACAGCAGGCGAGATAGGCTTCGATATTGCCGAGGATCTTCTTGACCAGGCTGGCGCCGAAGCGCTGCTCCTCGACCATGCCGTCGATGCGGAAGCCGCGGCTCTTCACCAGCGCGAACTCAGCCGCCACATAAAACGCGTTGGCCGCGAGCAATAGAAACGCCAGCAGCAGATTGAGGAAGGCGCTGCTCATGATGCCCGCTTGTCGGCGAGGAAGGCGCGGATCGCGGCAGGATCGACGTCGTTGGCGACGAAGGCCTGGCCGACGCCGCGCGCCAGAATGAAGGTCAGCTTGCCGCGCTTGACCTTCTTGTCCTGCGCGATCAGCTCCATCAGCCGATCGACGTCGGGCGTACCATCCGGCACATCGCTGATCTTCGTCGGCAGCCCGGCATCGGCGAGATGCGAGCGCACCCGCGCGACGCTGTTGCCGCCGAGGAGGCCCTGCCGTTCGGAGAACTCGAAGGCCAGCACGC
>JAHCKF010000476.1 GCA_026125925.1 Pseudolabrys sp. | reverse complement strand
GATAAGTCGGGCGGCTAACGCTGTGGGCGGCTTCCCGTTCCGAAAAATCCGGCGGCACCTTGCGTGCAGGGCTCCTGCGCCGGACGGGCCATTGAAGTGGCGGTGTCAACGCCTTACGGTGCGCCGCGTTCCAAAAACACCCGAGGAAATGGCCCGTGATCGATCTCTATACCTGGACCACCCCGAACGGCCGCAAGGCCTCCATCATGCTCGAGGAAGTCGGCCTGCCCTACACCGTCCACGCCGTCGATATCGGCAAGGACGAGCAGTTCAAACCGGAGTTCCTCAAGATCGGGCCGAACAACCGCATCCCGGTGATCGTCGACAACGACAACGGTCTATCGCTGATGGAATCGGGCGCCATCCTGATCTACCTCGCCGACAAGACCGGCAAGCTGATGCCGAAATCCGGCGAAGGCCGCTACAAGGTCATCGAATGGCTGATGTGGCAGATGGGCGGCCCGGGGCCGATGCTCGGCCAGGTGCATCACTTCGTAAAGTATAACCCCGGCAAGGCGCCCTATGCCGAGGAGCGCTATCTCAAAGAGGCGCATCGGCTCTACAAGGTGCTCGACACTCAGCTCGGCAAGCACGAATACGTCGCCGGCGACTATTCGATCGCCGATATCGCGATCTGGCCGTGGATTTCGCGCTTCGAGTGGCAGACCATCGACCTCAACGCCTATCCGAACGTGAAGCGCTGGTACACGGCGATCGCCGGTCGCCCGGCGGTGCAGAAAGGCTACCAGGTGCCGAAGGACATGGGTCCGATCCCGATGCCGAAGTGACGAAGAAGGTGAAAAACAAAAAAAGCCCCGGCTCGCGCCGGGGCTTTTCATTTTCAATAATGCGTTGCGCTTACGGGCAAAACCACACCGGCCCGACCAGAATGCAGCCGCGGCGATTCCAGTCGCGCGGACGGGCGTGATAGCGGTGCCAGCCGCGGGGCGCGCTGCGATAACGATGACCGGCGCGATAGCGCGGTGCGGGCCGCACGTGCCGGCGATAGCGGCGATCGTCGCGGTGGCGATATTGCACGTCAATGACGTGCGCCTGCGTGACGCCCGACACCGGTGCAACCGGAGCCGCCGAGGCGGTGGTTACAGCAGCGCCCGAGATCAACAGAGCAGCAGCGAGAAAAATGGCTTTCATGGACACGTGTCCTCCAATGCAAAGGTGCAGGCTCATATCAACGATCGAGCCCCGCGTTCCGTTCCGTGACGGATGTCACACAACTATTCAACGCAGCGCGCGGGCAAACCCTGCGCGTGCGGCAGTACGGTCCAAGCGTTAATAAATTCCACCGCCTGCTTTTCACGATGAACGGCTGTTCATCGCACATGGCCCGCGCCCCGACGCGGCACGTTGCCAGCTCGCCGCTTTGCTGGTTTATGTCGGGCGCTATGAGGATGACATGCCGATGACCGACAGCCCGATCAGCATCAGCCGCGACGACATTGCGCAGACCGAGCGGATCATCCGCCCCTTCATTCGCCGCACGCCGACGATCACGGTAAGTGCCGAAGACTTCGGTCTTTCGGGCGCGCCGTTCGATCTCAAGCTCGAGCTGATGCAGCATACCGGCTCATTCAAGGCGCGTGGCGCCTTCGCCAATCTGGTGCTGCGCGATGTGCCGAAGGCCGGCGTCATCGCTGCTTCCGGCGGCAATCACGGCGCCGCGGTCGCCTACGCGGCGCAGCAGCGCGGCGTTCCGGCGGCGATCTTCGTGCCGAGCATCGCCTCGCCCGCCAAGATCGAACGCATCAAGAGCTACGGCGCCGACATCGTCGTCGGCGGCGAGCGCTATGCCGATGCGCTGGCGGCGAGCGAGACGCGCGCCGCCGCGACCGGCGCATTGCCGGTGCACGCCTACGACCAGATCGAGACCTTGCGCGGCCAGGGCACGGTCGGCCTGGAGATCGAGGCCGACGCGCCGCAGGCGACAACCGTGCTGGTGGCGGTCGGCGGCGGTGGTCTCATTGGCGGCGTCGCCTCGTGGTTCGCCGGGCGAAA
>JAHCKF010000475.1 GCA_026125925.1 Pseudolabrys sp. | reverse complement strand
CATTCTCGCCGTCGCGATCCATGGGCTGCGCGGCGTAGGCCAGCGTGGCGGCGGCTTCGATGTGGCAGTGATGCGCTCGAACTACAGCGCCATCTTCTCCAATCCCTTGGCCAAGATCTGCTTCGGCGCGGTCGCCGTCGAAGGCGCGCTGATGTACGGCGTTTTTCCGCATCTGGCCGCGCTATTCCATGACATGGGCGAGACGCGGGCTTCGATCCCGGGGCTGGTGATCGGCGGCTTCGCGCTCGGCGGCGTACTCTACAGTCTTCGCGTCAGCCTGCTGCTGCGTACGTTTGGCGAAACCTGGATGATGCGGATCGGTGGCTCACTGATGGGGCTCACCGTCGGCTTCATCGCGCTGCGCGCGCCTTGGCAGGCGGACATCGTCGATTTCGCCATCCTCGGTCTCGGCTTCTATATGCTGCACGGCGTGATCCAGATCTACGCCAGTGAGCTGGCGCCGGCCGCGCGCGGCTCGGCAATGGCGCTGCATTCGTTTTTCTATTTTCTCGGGCAGGCGGCCGGTCCGGCGATCTACACGCTCGGCTTTGGCACCGCCGGCGTGACACTGACGCTGGTCGTCAGCGGCGTGCTGCTGGTGCTCAATGGCCTCGTTGCCGCGCATTACCTGCGGCGGCCGGCAACGTCGGCCTCGATTTAGCCGCGGCCGCGATAGGGAGCGACGCCTTGATCCGGCGCCCAGACGCCCGCCGGCAGCTTGCCGGCCTGCCAGAACACGTCGATCGGGATGCCGCCACGCGGATACCAGTAGCCTCCGATGCGCAGCCACTTCGGCTTGAGTAGACCGTAGAGGCGCTTGCCGATGTCGATCGTCGCGCCTTCGTGGAAGCCGGCGTGATTGCGGAAGCTCACCAGGTAAAGCTTCAGCGACTTGGCTTCGACGAGATAGCGGGCGGGCACATAGTCGATGACGAGATGTGCGAAATCCGGCTGGCCGGTAACGGGGCACAAGGTCGTGAACTCCGGCGCCGTGAAGCGCGCGACGTAGTTCGTATCCGGATGCGGATTCGGCACACGGTCGAGCACGGCTTCGTCTGGCGATGCCGGCTGCTTCACCGCACGGCCGAGCTGCAACGTGTTTCGCGACAAGGTCTTTTTAGGCATGGCCTGTCATTGCCGGGACACCGTTCCCGGGTCAAGTCTGACCGTCTTTGAGCCCTCTTTGCCCGCGCCGATCCATCCTGTAG
This sequence comes from Pseudolabrys sp., assembly GCA_026125925.1. The sequence continues at coordinate 807 of JAHCKF010000475.1, read as the reverse complement.
AAGCGCCGCAAATCATCCACCTCAGCCGATCCGGAACCCTCCATGACCGCCATTATCGACATCGTTGGCCGCCAGATCCTCGACAGCCGCGGCAATCCGACCGTGGAAGTGGACGTTCACCTCGAAGACGGCTCCATGGGGCGGGCGGCGGTCCCGTCCGGCGCCTCGACCGGCGCGCACGAGGCGGTCGAACTGCGGGACGGCGACAAGAGCCGCTACCTCGGCAAGGGCGTGCTCAAGGCGGTCGAAGCCGTCAATGGCGAGATCTATGATGCACTCGGCGGCATGGATGCCGAGAGCCAGGCCCAGATCGACGACACGCTGATCGGCCTCGACGGCACCGCGAACAAGAGCCGGCTCGGGGCCAACGCGCTGCTCGGCGTGTCGCTGGCGACGGCTAAGGCGGCGGCCATGGCCTCCAACCTGCCGCTGTACCGGTACGTCGGCGGTACCGCGGCCCGGCTGCTGCCGGTGCCGATGATGAACATCGTCAATGGCGGCGCGCATGCCGACAATCCGATCGACTTCCAGGAATTCATGATCATGCCGGTCGGGGCGGAGAGTTTCGCCGAGGGCCTGCGCATGGGCGTCGAGGTGTTCCAGACGCTCAAGAAGGCGCTGCACGACGAAGGCCACAACACCAATGTCGGCGATGAGGGCGGCTTCGCGCCGAACTTGAAGTCGGCTGAACAAGCGCTTGATTACGTTATGAAAGCCATCGAGAAGGCGGGCTACAAGCCGGGCGAGCAGATCGCGCTGGCGCTGGATTGCGCCGCGACCGAGTTCTACAAGAATGGGGCCTATGTC
>JAHCKF010000474.1 GCA_026125925.1 Pseudolabrys sp. | reverse complement strand
CCGCGGTGGGCAAAGAGCGGCGCGCCATTATCATCGGCGGTTCGATGAGCGGGCTGCTGATCGGCCTGCTGTTGCAGCGCAGCGGCTGGCGCGTCGATGTCTATGAGCGCGCCGGCGACGAATTGTCCGGCCGCGGCGCCGGTATCGTGGCGCAACCGGAGCTGATCGCGCGATTGGGCCGGCTCGGCCTCAAGACCGACGACCTCGGCGTGCGCATCGCGCGGCGGCAGATCCTCAATGCGCGCGGCGAGGTCACCAACGAAATCGCCTGCGCCCAGGTGGCGACGGCGTGGGAGCGCGTCTTCCGTCTGCTGCGCCGCGCGTTTCCGGATGCGCATTACCACCGCGGCCGTACGCTCAGGGGCTTCACGCAAACCGCGGACGGTGTTACCGCGCATTTTGCCGACGGCGCCGCCGCCGACGCCGACGTCCTTGTCGGCGCCGACGGCATCCGCTCCACCGTCCGCCAGCATCTCGCACCCGATGTCGCGCCGCTCTATGCCGGCTATGTCGCCTGGCGCGCGCTAATCGCGGAAGACCGCATCCCGCGCGACACGCATGCGGCGATCTTCGACATCATGTCGTTCGGCCTGCCGCCGGGCGAACAGTTTCTGAGCTATCCGGTCGCCGGACCGGACAACGATCTGCGACCGGGCCATCGCCGCACCAACGTCATCTGGTACCGGCCGGCGGACGAGGCGGGCAAACTCAAATGGCTGCTCACCGACGCGCAGGGCCGGACCCACGACATTTCCATCCCGCCGGCGCTGATCCGCGCCGAGGCAATCGCCGAGATGCACGACGCCGCCGAGCGGCTGCTGGCGCCACCATTCCGCGCGCTGGTGCGGCTGATCGACGAACCGCTGCTGCAGCCGATCTACGACCTGGTGTCGCCGCGCATGGCGTTTGGCCGCGTCGCGCTGATCGGCGATGCGGCTTTCGTGGCGCGGCCGCATGTCGGCGCCGGCGTGTCGAAGGCGGCGGACGACGCTGCGGCGCTCGCCGAAGCGCTGGCGGTGAGTGACGATGTCCCCGGCGCGCTCTCCGCCTTCGAGGCGGCGCGGCTCACCGAGAACCGCCGCATCATCGAATGGGCCCGCCATCTCGGCGCCTATCTGCAGGCGACGCGCACGCAGGCCGAGCAGGCCAGCGCCGGGCGCCACGCCACCGATGACGCCGTGATCCGCGAGACGGCGACGCTCGACTTCCTCTATGCCTGAGCGCCGCGCGCTTTGGCCGGTGCGACCTTGTCGCGCTTGAGCCGAGCCGCTTTTTCCAGCACGGCGCAGACCGCGGCGGCATCCTTGGCGCCGAGGCCGGATTTGAGCGCCTTGTCGTAGACCGGCCGCGAGGCATCGAACAGCGGCGTCGGCACGCGGGTGGCGCGGATGAAATCGGCGATCAGGTTGATGTCCTTGTCGAACATGTCGAGCGTCGCGGTGACGTTGTCGTAGTCGTTCTTCACCATCATCGGCCCGCGCAGTTCGAGGATGCGCGACTGGCCGGCGCCTGCCGAAATCAGGTCGAGGATCGCCTGCGGCGGCAGGCCGGCCTTCATGCCGAGCACCATGGCCTCGGCGCTGGCGACGTTGTGGATGGCCACCATCAGGTTGGCGACGTATTTCATCTTGCTGCCGTTGCCGAAGGCGCCGACATCGAACACGGCGCGGCCGCAATCGGCGAACAACGGTTTCAGTCGCTTGATCGTCTTGCTGTCGCCGCTGGCGTAGAACACGGCGTCGCCGCGCGCCGCCTGCGCACCGGTGCCGCTCACCGGCACGTCCAGCATCGTGTGTTTGGCCTTGCGCAGGCGGCGCTCCGCCTTCTGCTTGTCGGTGAGGGCAAAGGTGCTCAATTCGATCAGCGTAATCGGCGGCAGTTTGGCGGTGACGAGTTCGTGCACCACGGATTCGAGCGCCTTGGGCGAGGGCAGGCTGGTCAGCACGACGGGAGCCTGCTTGGCCACCTCGGTGGCGTTGCGCACGATGGCGATGCCGCGGTCCTTGGCGGCGAGCCGCC
>JAHCKF010000473.1 GCA_026125925.1 Pseudolabrys sp. | reverse complement strand
GCGAGTTGCCCTTCTGCATGTAGTCGGTGACGAGGTGCGCCACCACTTCGGTGTCGGTCTCGCTGGCAAATTTGTGGCCGCCGGCGATCAGGCGCTCGCGCAGTTCGCGGAAATTCTCGATGATGCCGTTATGCACGACGGCGACCTTGTCGGTCGCATGCGGATGCGCATTGCTTTCGGTCGGCTTGCCGTGCGTCGCCCAGCGCGTGTGGCCGATGCCGACATTGCCGGGCAGCGGTTCTTCGCGCAGCTTGTTTTCGAGGCCCTTCAGCTTGCCCTCGGCGCGGCGCCGGCCCATGTGGCCGTGGTCGAGCGTGGCGATACCGGCCGAGTCATAGCCGCGATATTCGAGCCGCTTCAGCGCATCGACCAGATGGTCGGCGACCGGTTCGGAGCCGAGTATTCCGATAATTCCGCACATTGGCTTTCAGACCGCCCCCAAATGATGACTTGATGCTGTAACGGCCATAACAGCGGCGGCGAAATCAAAAGCTGTTTCGCCGTGTATCAGCGCAACGTACCGGCCGGGGCCGAGGAAATGATTAATCAGCCCCGGTCTTTCTTCTTCTTTTCGTTTATTTCGCGCAAACGCGCGGCGCCGCCTTCCTTGTTGACCTGGCGGCCGCGGCCGATGGCCAGCGCATCCGCCGGCACATCGTCGGTGATCACCGAGCCCGAGCCGATATAGGCGCCGTCGCCGATCTTGACCGGCGCCACCAGCGACGAATTGGTGCCGATGAAGGCGCCGGCGCCGATGTCGGTGTGGAATTTGTTGGTGCCGTCGTAATTGCAGGTGATGGTGCCGGCTCCGACATTGGCTTTGGCGCCGACACGGGCGTCGCCGATATATGCGAGGTGATTGGCCTTGGCGCCGTCTTCGATCACCGCGGCTTTGACCTCGACGAAGTTGCCGATATGCACGTCGGTGCCGAGCTTGGCGCCGGGCCGCAGGCGCGCAAAGGGACCGACGCGCGCGCCCTTGCCGACCACCGCGCCTTCGAGATGCGAGAACGAGCGGATCACCGCGCCGTCCTCGACCGTGACGCCGGGACCGAACACGACGTTCGGCTCGATGGTGACGTCCTTGCCGAATGTCGTGTCGCTCGAGAGGAACACCGTCTCGGGGGCGACCATGGTGACGCCCGCCTCCATCGCCTGCGCGCGCAGCCGCTGCTGCAGCACCGCCTCGGCTTCGGCCAGTTGCGCCTTGTTGTTGATGCCGCGCACGTCGTCCTCGTCGGTTTCGATCACAGTGGCTTTCAGGCCCATGTCGCGGGCGATGGCCACGGCGTCTGTCAGATAATATTCGCCCTTGGCATTGCTATTGCCGATGCGATCCAGAATTTTCAGCGCCGTACTGCCGGCGAGCGCCATCAGCCCGCCATTGCACAAGGTGATCTTGCGCTCCTCGTCGCTGGCGTCCTTGTCCTCGCGGATGGCGATCAGTTCGTCACCCTTCATGACCAGACGGCCATAACCCGCGGGGTCCTTCGGCCGGAAGCCGAGCGCCGTCACCGCCGCGCCGCCGGCGATCGCCTGTCGCAGCCGCGTCAGCGTCTCCGGCCGCACCAAAGGCGTGTCGGCAAACATTACCAGAATATCGTCGGCGCCGGCTTCGATGGCCTTGCGCGCGGCAAGCACGGCATGCGCGGTGCCGAGGCGCTCGCGCTGCTCGAAGACGCCGGCCTGCGGCGCCACGCGCCTGGCCTCCTTGGCCACGTCGTCGCGGCCCGGTCCGACGACGACCGCGATCTGCGCGCCGCCGGCCTGCATGGCCGCGGACAGGACATGCGCCACCAGAGTCTTGTGGCCGACCGGGTGCAGAACTTTCGGCAAGCTCGAGCGCATGCGCGTGCCCTCGCCGGCGGCAAGCACGATGGCGAGGCAGGAGCGGTCGGTAGCCGACGGCGGCGTCATGCGTTTGAACTCAATGAGTTAGTGAAAACAGCCAAAGCAAAGCATCAGCAAAGAACTGGGCGCGGCCCGCTGTTCGGACGCAGCCAGCAATGCCGGATTCTGCTAATGTTTTCAATGACCT
>JAHCKF010000472.1 GCA_026125925.1 Pseudolabrys sp. | reverse complement strand
CACCGACAAGGTGATCGACGCGCTGCCGGGCATCACCGCGCCGAACCTGACGGGCGGTGTCTCGACCATGCTGCCGAACCACCACATCACCAAACCGGTGTTCGTCGGTGAAATCCGCGGCGACGGTCAGCTCGACGTCGTGTGGAAGAGCAAGGGTCTGGTGCCGGGCGATGCCTGGTCGGACTACCTGCCGGGCTCGAAGGATCTCGAGGCCGACTGGGTCAAGCTCAAGTGCGGCAACTACAACACCGTCACCAAGAAGTGCGGCGGCTCGGCTTCCTGAGCCAGCACCCCTCGTGACCGACAATCCGGGAGGCGGCCTCGACCGCCGCCTCCCGGTCCTCTCGAAGAACAAGAAACGTCGCTTTCCTGCCGGGGATCGTGAAATCAATGCGCCGTTTGTTCGAACGTTTGGCTGTCGTGCTGCTGGCCGCGGGCTTGTTCGCCGCGCTGGCGACGGCGGCAAAGGCGGGCGCCTATGAAGACGCGCTGCCGGGCTTCACCGCCGACAGTTTCAGCGACACCGCCGATGCGGTCGATGCGGTTTCCACCTCGGGCAGCCCGCTTGCGGCGCCGCTGCTGCAGGCGCTCAAGGACCAGCGCCTGCTGTTTAGCGCCGCCGACAAGAAGGTGCTGATCAAGAGCGCCGACGGCAAACTGACCGACGCCGCGACCGGCCAGCCTTTCACCGCCGCGCCGCCGGCCGATCTCGACAATGTCCGCCTCAACAACCGCCTGCGCAATCTCGTAGACGCGGCGCTCGGCGCGCTGTCTTTGATGGCGCCGGATGCCGGCACGCGCATCAGTGCGGCGCAATCGGTGTTCAAGTCGCGCGACGCGTCCGCCGCCGCCGCGCTCGACAAGGCGCTCGCCGCCGAGAAAGACGCCGGCGTCAAAAAGGCGATGCTGGAGGCAAAGGCCGCCATCACGCTGACCGGCGACGATGCCGCCCCCGCCGACAAGATTGCCGCCATCGCCATCATCCGCGACCGCGGCGATCAGGACTCGCTCGCGCTGCTGCAATCGCTGCCGGCCGACTCGCCGAAGGAAGTGCTCGCCGCCGCCGGCGACGCCAAGGCCAAGATCGAGCGCAACCTGGCGCTCTGGGCCACGGTGCAAAATCTCTGGTACGGCCTGTCGCTCGGCTCGGTGCTGCTGCTCGCCGCCATCGGCCTCGCCATCACCTTCGGCGTCATGGGCGTCATCAACATGGCGCATGGCGAGATGGTGATGCTGGGCGCCTACGTCACTTACGTGGTGCAGGACATCATCCGCACCAGCTATCCCGGTCTGTTCGATTACTCGCTGGCGATCGCGCTGCCGCTCGCTTTCCTGTTCTCGGCCATGGTCGGCATCCTCATCGAGCGTTCGGTGATCCGCTTCCTCTATGGCCGGCCGCTGGAAACGCTGCTCGCCACCTGGGGCATCTCGCTGGTGCTGCAACAGGCGGTGCGCGCCGCCTTCGGCCCCACCAACAAGGAAGTCGGCAATCCGTCCTGGATGTCGGGCGCCTTCGATCTCGGCGGCATTCTCATTACCTATAACCGGCTGTGGATCATCGTCTTCACGGCCATCGTCTTCGCCCTGCTGCTCGCCATGCTGCGTTTCACCCGGCTCGGTCTGGAAATGCGCGCGGTGACGCAGAACCGCACCATGGCGGCCGCGGTCGGCATTCGGACGGCGAGGATCGACGCGCTGACCTTCGGCCTCGGCTCCGGCATTGCCGGCATCGCGGGGGTGGCGCTGTCGCAGATCGACAACGTGTCGCCGAATCTGGGGCAGGGCTACATCATCGACAGTTTCATGGTCGTGGTGTTCGGCGGCGTCGGCAATCTGTGGGGCACCCTCGTCGGCGCGCTGACACTCGGCATCGCCAACAAATTCCTCGAGCCCTTCGCCGGCGCGGTGCTCGGCAAGATCGCCATTCTCGTCTTCATCATCCTGTTCATCCAGAAGAAGCCCCGCGGCATGTTCGCGCTCAAGGGCAGGGCGATCGAAGCATGATGATGACCGCCGCGAGCGCCTACTTTCTTCACCTCTCCCCGCAAGCGGGGAGAGGTCGGCTTCCGAACGCAGTGAGGAAGCCGGGTG
>JAHCKF010000471.1 GCA_026125925.1 Pseudolabrys sp. | reverse complement strand
ACCTTGATGCCGGCGAGCCGGTCGCCGAGCGCGGGCGACACCCAGATGTGGTCGAGCCTGCGGCCCTTGTCGGCCACGGCCCAGTCCGGCGAGCGGTAGCTCCACCAGGTGAACAGCTTCTCCGGCTCGCGCACGATGGTGCGCGCGGCATCGATCCAACCACCGGCCTTCTGCACCGCCAGCAGCTTCTCGCATTCGATCGGCGTGTGCGACACGACCTTGAGCAGCGCCTTGTGGTTCCAGACGTCGCATTCCAGCGGCGCGACGTTGAGGTCGCCGACCACGATCGAGCGGTGCTTGCTCTTGGGCAGCATGTTCGGGCAAGCGCGCATCTCGTCGAGGAACGAGAGCTTGTGCGCGAACTTCGGATTGATCTCGGGGTCCGGCTCGTCGCCGCCGGCCGGCACGTAATAATTATGGATCGTCAGCGGATCGCGCAGCCCGGCCTTTTCGCCGAGGGTGACGCCGATGTGGCGCGAGTCGGTCTTGCCGCAGTAGCGCGTCACGTTCTTGTCGTCGAGCGGCACCCGCGAGAGCACGGCGACGCCGTGATAGCCCTTCTGCCCGTTGATCGCGACGTGCTCGTAGCCGAGCCGCTTGAAGCGCTTGAGCGGGAAGGCGTCGTCGGGGCACTTGGTCTCCTGCAGGCACAGCACGTCCGGCCGGGCGGCCTTGACGAACTTCGCCACCAGGTCGATGCGCAGCCGCACCGAATTGATGTTCCAGGTGGTGATCTTCAGTTTCATGAGTCCTGCGAAGCGCTGCGGCTGTCATGTCCCGCGCAAGCGGGGCATCCAGCAAACACTGTGCTGTCCGCGATTGCTGGATTGCCCACCTTCGCGAGCAATGACCGCAATATAAGGCATGGAGGCCGAGCGCCAAGCGCAACAGACCGCAATCCACTACTGCAGCGGCACCGGCCTCGTGTAGTCGATGCGGAACAGGTTCGGGTCGGGGTTGCGCAGCTCGGCGAGATTGTAGACCGCAACGGTGGTGTCGAAGCCCTGCGGGTCCGTCACCGTCCATTGCCGGAGCTGGTAGTCCTTCGCGCCGAACATGATCATCAGCCGGTGCGTGCCGGCGATGATCTGCCGTTCCTCGATCACCACCGTGACGAACACGTCGTCGGCGTAGACGCCGACCAAGTTGGTGTCGCGCAGCAGATCGATCCGGTCGGCGAGCAGGAAGCGCAGCGGCGTCTGCGACAGCGGATAGACATCCTGCGTTGCGAGGTTACGGTCGCGCACCACGACTGAATCGCCGTCGGCGATCATCTCGATCGGGCTCGGATCGTCATACTCGAAGCGGACGCGGCCCGGCTTGGCCATATAAAACTCGCCCTCGGTCTTGCGGCCGTCGGGGCCGACCTGAACGAAGCGGCCGGTGAGTTTCTGGGTGTTGGAGAGATAAGCGTTGATCTTGTCGATCAGCGACTTCTGCTCCGGCGTCAGTTGGCCGGTGGCACCGGCGGGCTTGCCGAGCAGGCCGGCGAAGGGGTTGCTGGAAGGGTTGGGCGCCTGCGCCTGCGCGACCAGGCCGCCCGGCGGGATATTCCGCGGTCGCGCGAAGGTGGCCTCGTTGGCCGCGAGCTTCTGCGCCGGCTTTGCTACTTTCTGAGTGGCGTCCGGCCGCGCCTTCGGCACCGGCACGGACTGAGCGGAGGCCGGCGATACCACCAGCAGCGCCGCCGCCAGCAGCGCCGGCAAGCCGAGCGTCGCCGCCCGCAAATTTTGTGTACGCGCCATCAAGGTCCTTGCCTCGCGCTTTGAATGTCGGCCGCCCCGATTGTGACGTTAGTTAGGGGCCGGCTGTGGCTATTTCACGACCCCGGCGTATCGGGATCATGCGGTGATTCGGGTCAAATCGCAGCACTGGCGACGCGTCCGGCGCCCTAGAAGCGGTCGCCGTTCGGGTCTTCGGGAATAAGAATCTCGCGTTTTCCGGCGTGGTTGGCCTGGCCGATGATGCCTTCGTTTTCCATGCGCTCCATCAGCGAGGCGGCGCGGTTGTAGCCGATCTGAAGGCGGCGCTGGATGTAGGAGGTCGAGGCCTTGCGATCGCGCTTCACGACGGCGACGGCCTGGCTGTAGAGATCGCCC
>JAHCKF010000470.1 GCA_026125925.1 Pseudolabrys sp. | reverse complement strand
TTCCACTTGTCGGTGTGGCCGGCGCCGAGCGCCGAGGAGTCGACCTTGGCCCAGCGCATTTGCACGTTCACCGCCGAACCGGACACGTCGTAGGCGGTGACGGCGCCGCCGGCGATCGACTCGTTGAGGAAGGTCGAGACGTCCTGGCCGACCACCGTCGAGTTCGACGGCAGCGCCGATGAGGTGCGGATGCCGAAATTGCGCGCGGTCGCGGTGCCGCTGACGGTGATGGTGTCGGTATTGGCTGCCGCAGTGACCGTGACGTCGCCGGTCGCCGGATCGGCCGAGGCGGTGCCGCCCGCCAGACCCGCCAACTGCACGTTGAGGTCGGCGAGCGTCATTACATTGCCGGGACCGAAGGTGACAGTCAGCGGCGCGTTGGCGCCGACCTGGAACGTCATGGTCTGGCCCGCGGCCACGGCGCCCTGGGTCACCAGGTTGGTGGCGTTGGTGGTGCCGACCGAGAGCCCGAGGTCCGTCAGCAGCGCCAGCGTCGAGCCGCCGCCGATGCTGATATTGGTCGAGGCATCGGTGCCGGTCAGGACCAGTTCATGCGTGGTCGCATCGATCGAGGCGGTGACATTGGTGGTGCCGGTCTGGGCATTGATCTTGGCGGCAACCGTCGCCGCGTCATCGGTGGCGGCGATGGCGATCGACGTGCCGTTGATCTCGAGCGTACCCGCCGAGGCCGACAGCGCCGTCAGGTCGGCCGAGCCAGTGAGCTTCGCCGCCGCGTCGGGCAGCAGCGTCGCGCCGTAGCCGATCATCTTCGCCACCGTCGGCGCGCCGTTGATCGGGTTGGCGGTGAAGTTGGCCGGGTTGAGCAGTTCGGAGCCGGGGATCGTCGCATCCGCGTCCACCGTCTTGGGATAGGACGGCAGGTTGGCGCGATAAACGACTTCCGAGGTCGCCGACGCCGGCTGAAAGCCGTTCTGGAACTGCAGCATGGTCGGCACGCTGCCGGCCAGGTTGCCGGTGGTGGCGTCGATCGGGATGCCCATCAGATAGTAGCCGGCGCCGTTCACCAGATAGCCGTTCTGGTCGAGGGTGAAGTCGCCGCGCCGGGTATAGAGGTCGACGCCGGAGAAGTTCGGCCTTCCGTCGGCGAAGTTGTCGGGCTTCTGGACGACGAAGAAGCCGGAGCCGTTGATCGCCATGTAGGTCGGCACCGAGGCGTTCTGCACGTCGCCCTGCACCGTGTTGGTCTGCTGCGAGTTGGCGTTGACGTTGCCGGCGATCTGCTTGGAGGGGACGTTGTCCTGCAGCAGGTCGGTAAAACTGGTGTCGGTTCGCTTGAACGCGGTGGTCTGCGAATTGGCGATGTTGCCGGAGATGTTCTGGAGCGCGAAGGCCTGGGCCTGCATGCCCGTCACCGCGGTGGTCAGTGCGCCGAAGATACCCATAACTTTCTTTCTCCTCGTCCTGCCGCGCCGCCCCTCCGGGGGCCTTCAGCGCGCACGATCTCGGGGAGACCTTGGCAATCAGCATGCCAGTAAAATTATATAATAATTTCAGTAACTTGATTGAGCGCAGCGCGCGCCGGACCGGCTTGAAATTGCCGCCCCGGCAAAAACTGCCGGACCGAAATGGCCCGCGGCGGCTCAAAAAAATCCGCCCCGGAGAATCCCCCGGGGCGGATGACGTGCCGGCAGTGATACCGCGGTGCTAGGCGCCCGGCCCGGCCGGTTTGAAGTCCATTGCCACGCCGTTCATGCAGTAGCGCAGGCCGGTCGGCGGCGGGCCATCCGGAAAGACATGGCCGAGATGGCCGTGGCAGCGGCTGCAATGCACCTCGACGCGGCGCATGCCGTAGGTGGTGTCCTCGCTGGTCTCGACCGAGCCCGGCAGCGGATCGGTAAAGCTCGGCCAGCCGGTGCCGCTCTCGAACTTCTCATGCGACTTGAACAGCGGCTGCCCGCAGCCGGCGCACGAGAAGGTGCCGGCGCGCTTTTCATAGTTCAGCGCGCAGGAGCCCGGCCGTTCGGTGCCGTGGTGGCGCAGGACACGATACTGCTCGGGGGTCAGGCGCTTTTTCCAGTCGGCATCGGTGAGCGCCAGGAAGTCGATGGTGGTGTCGGTTGTTGTCATTCTTGTACCTGCCAG
>JAHCKF010000047.1 GCA_026125925.1 Pseudolabrys sp. | reverse complement strand
GACGATCATGAAGATGTCGAGGTCGTATTCGCGGCCGAAGGCTTCCTCGTCCCAGCGCATTGAGCGCTTCAGCGCGTCCATGGCGTAGCCGGCGCGGTCCTGCTTGCCGTGCTCGACATAGATGCGCAACGTCACGTCGCGCCCGGACATGGTGGTGAACTTGTCTTCCACGCAGGCGAGGTCGCCTCCGACCAGGGCGAACAGGTAAGACGGTTTCTTGTGCGGATCGTGCCAGGTGGCGAAATGCCGGTTGTCGGGCAGGTCGCCGCTGTCGATCAGGTTGCCGTTGGCGAGCAGTATCGGCGCTTCGGACTTGTCGGCTTCGATGCGCGTCGAATAGACCGCCATCACATCGGGGCGGTCCGGGAAATAGGTAATGCGGCGGAAGCCCTCGGCCTCGCACTGCGTGCACCATGTGCCGCTCGAGCGATACAGTCCGGACAATTGCGTATTGGCGGTCGGGTCGACCACGGTTTCAATGTCGAGGCGGAAGGGACGGTTCGGCGGCTGCGGGATCGTCAGTCGATCCGGCGTCGCGACGTAGCTCTCGGCGGGAATGGCAACGCCATCCCGGCGCAGCGACACCAGGTTCAAGCCGTCGCCATCGAGCACCAAAGGCGCCGGCGGCACGGCCGGATTGGGCTTGAGCGCCAGGCTCGCACGCACGCGGGTCTCGGTCGGGTGTAACGTGACGTCGAGATGGACGGTTTCGACCAGCCAGTCCGGCGGCCGGTAGTCCGAGAGGCGGATGAGCGGGGCGGTGTCTGTGCGCATGAGAGTGATCTAGGATGTTCCGACGCGGATGGGAAGAAGGCGAGGGCGCGCCATGACGATCCAGCGGGCCATGGTTCTCGAGCGGCCCGGAACCCCACTGCGGATGCGCGAGAGCGACCTGCCGGGCCCCGGACCGGGCGAACTGGTCATCGAGGTCAAAGCCTGCGGCGTCTGCCGCACCGACCTGCATGTGGTCGATGGCGACCTGCCGAAGCCGAAGCTGCCGATCGTACCCGGGCACGAGATCGTCGGCCGGGTTGCCGCTATCGGACGGGGCGTCACCGGTTTGTCGATTGGTGAGCGGGTCGGCGTCCCGTGGCTGGGCGCGACCTGCGGCGCCTGCTCTTATTGCCGGGCGGGCAGGGAAAACCTGTGCGATGCGCCGCTGTTCACCGGCTATACGCGCGATGGCGGTTTCGCCAGCCATACGCTGGCCGACGCACGCTACTGCTTTCCGCTGGGCGAGGCCGGCGACGACGCCGAGATTGCGCCGTGGCTGTGCGCGGGGCTGATCGGCTGGCGCAGTAGTCGCATGGCCATTGCCGGGGCGCAGACGCAAGGCTTCGCCCTCGGCCTCTATGGCTTCGGCGCCGCCGCGCACATCCTGGCGCAGGTGGCGATCTGGCAGGGCTGCCGTGTCCACGCCTTCACGCGCCCCGGCGACGGCGCGGCGCAGGACTTTGCTCGCTCGCTCGGCGCACGATGGGCGGGCGCGTCGGAAGAGATGCCGCCGGAGCCGCTCGATGCCGCCATCATCTTCGCGCCGGTCGGCGCCCTGGTGCCGCTGGCGCTCAAGGCGGTGAAGAAGGGCGGCCGCGTCGTCTGCGGTGGCATCCACATGTCGAACATCCCGAGCTTTCCCTATGCACTGCTCTGGGAAGAGCGGCAGGTGATGTCGGTCGCCAACCTGACGCGCGAGGACGCCCGCGATTTTCTCGAGATTGCGCCGCAGGCGGGAGTGCATTGCACCGTGACGCGCTATCCGTTGACGCAGGCCAACGAGGCGCTGGCCGATCTGCGCGACGGCCGCCTGCAAGGAGCCGCGGTGCTCGTGCCGTGAGGTCGTACCGTCACGTCTGTCGTTGAGCCGACAGACCGGCCGACGCCGGGCAATGCCCCGCTGAGGCCCATCGGTCGTCACAAAGATTCCCCACTTGAGTTCGGAACGATCGAGCCCCGCAGCGGTTCGGCTCAGGCCAGCCATCGGTGGGGAAGTTCCGGAATGATGCGAGTTTCGCGGTTCGAAGCGCTCGATGCGTGGCGCGGGATTTGTGCCGTCATCGTTGTCGTCTTCCATTTCACCGCGATGATGCCGAGTTCGCTCGAACATTCGCCCTTCCTGCGCAATGGCTATCTCTTCGTCGACTTCTTCTTCGTGCTCAGCGGCTTCGTTCTCTGCCACAGCTATCGCGGAAGAATCGGCAGCCTCGGCGATCTCGGCCGCTTTGCGATGCGGCGCTTCGGGCGGGTGTGGCCGGTGCATGGCGTGGTGCTCGGCGTCTTCTTCGCCGCCGTCGCCGTCGTCGACCGGCTGCCGCATCCGGCCGTGCTGTCGCTGACGCCGTCGGACGGCGCCTATTCGCTCAACGCGCTGATCCCGAGCGTCCTGCTGCTCAATGCCATGGGGCTGACGCCGCAAGGTACGGTGTGGAACGGCCCGGCCTGGAGCATCGGCGCCGAATTTTATGTCTACCTGCTGTTCGCGGTCCTGCTGGTCCTCGCCGGCCGCCGCCTGATGCTGGGCGCTCTGGCTCTATCGCTCTCGGCGCTGGTCGTCGGCTACTGGGCGGCCCCGGCGCTCATGAACGCGACCTGGGATTACGGCTTCATCCGCTGCATCGCCGGCTTCTTCGGCGGCGTCGTCGCTTATCACATCTATGAGCTGATCGGCGAGCGCGGCCTGATGCGGGCGACGTTGTGGGAGGCGGGAGCGGCGGCGCTCGTCGTCGCTTTCGTCATCTATGCCAGCGACGGCGCGGACAATGTCTCGTCGCTCAGCCTTGCCGCGCCGCTCGTCTTCGGCGCGGCGGTCGTCACTTTCGCCGGCGAGCGGGGGCTGCTGTCGCTGCTCCTGAAGGCGCGGCCCTTCAAAGCGCTCGGCCGCTACTCCTTCTCGATCTACATGATCCACATGCCGCTGCTGGTCATGCTCTGCTATGGCCTGTGGTCCGAAGGCTATGCGACCAAGGCTTTCGGCCCGTCCGCCGCGCAGCCGTGGATGGGGTCGGTCGACCTCATCCTGGTGGACTTCGTCCTGGCGGTCATCGTCATCGCCGCGGCAAGCCATCGCTTCATCGAGGTGCCGGCGCGGCAGGCGTTCAACCGGATCGCGCAAGGCGGACTTGTCCCGCGTCGGAGCGGCCGCCTGGCCTACGACTGAGCGTGGTCAGCGCATCGGCTCGGCGTGGCCGATGACACGCTTGATCAACGAGGAATGCTCCTTCAGCGCCCGTTCCAGCGCATCGACCATCTCATGCACGGCTTGCACCGTCAGGTCGGGATCGACGTGGCAGTGGAAATTGACGATCTCGCCGGCATCGGTCTCGCGCACGCGCACGTCGTGAATGTTGCGCAGCGCCTTGTCCTGCGCCGCCAGCTCTCGGAGCGCGGCAAGGACGGCGGCGACGCGCTCGGGTGGAGCCTCGCGGCCATAGGCATCGCCGGTCTGCAGCGGTTCGATATGGGTCTCGACTTCAACGCCTTCGCCGAGTTCGGCGGCAATGGCATCCTCGAGGCTGTCGGCCACCTCATGCGCCGTGCCGAGCGACAGCCGGCCATCGACCTCGAGATCGAGCGAAACCGCGAGTTTGTCCTGGATGTGGTGCACCGTCACATGATGCACGGCCAGCGCGCGGTTGCGCGCGATGACCATGATGCGGTCGACCACCGTCTCGTCGTCGAGGGCGACCGGATCGGTGGTGACATGAGCGTCGGCGCCGGGCATGTCTCTGACAAGCGCGGCGACCACGCCCGCCTTGATCTCGGCGACGCGGTCGAGCGGCAGCGCACGGCTGACTGCTACGGTGACGTCGATGAAGGTCTTGTCGCCGACACCGCGGGCGCGCACTTTTTCGACGGCCACAACGCCGGGTACGGCTTCGGCGATCGACGTGATGGTTTCGGCGGCTCCGGCGGGAGCGGTGTCGGTCAGGGTTTCGACGGTGCGGCGGCCGAGCCGCCAGCCGGCGACGCAGACCAGCAGCGCGACGACGAGCGCGGCGGCCGAGTCGGCCCAGCCATAGCCGAAATAGACGCCGATGAGGCCGATCAGCACCGCGAGCGAGGCCCACAGATCCGAGGAAAAGTGCAGCGCGTCGGCTTCCAGCGCCTGGCTTTGCGTGGCCTCGGCGGTGCGCTTGAGCGCGCGGGCGCGGAAGAAGTCGACGACGATCGAGACGACCATGACGCCGAACGCCCAGATGGTGACGACGACATTGTGCGGCTCGTGATTGACGAGGCGCATGACCGCCTCCCAGATCACGATGCCGGACAGTAGAAAGAGCAGGGCGGTCTCGCCGAGCGCCGAGACGCTCTCGACCTTGCCGTGGCCGTAATGATGCTCCTCGTCGGCCGGCTTGCCGGACACCCGTACCGCGACATAGGTCATGATGGCGGCGCCGCAGTCGATCAGCGAATGGCCGGCTTCCGACAGGATGGCGAGCGAGCCGGTCGACAGGCCGACGGCGGCCTTGGCCACGGTCAGTCCGGCCGAAGCGAAGATGGAGGAAAGGGCGACGGCTTCTTTTTCGCTTTGCATGGGATGCTACGGATCTGCGCGCTGCGGGCGCGCGAGATGTAACGCAATCGCGGCGCCATTTCGACCGCGATGATTGCACCTGCGACTAAGTCGCAGGAGCGGGCGGACGCAGGGGTTCAATGAGGTCTGGATTCCCGCTTACGCGGGAATGAGCGGAGTGAATGGCTGCCGCCGCGCCCGTCTACCGCGCGTGGTGCGAAGCTGCCAGTCCTACAGCACCTGGCCGGTGGCCGGATCGATCAGGTGCATGTGGTCGAGATTGGCGCGCAGCGCCATCTGCTCGCCCGCGGCGCCGGCCGCGGTCGGCTCGACCCGGCCGCAAACCTCGGTGCCGTCGATGCGGAAATAGACCATGGTCTCCATGCCCATCGGCTCGACGACGTCGAGCAGGGCGTTGAATTCCTGGCCGGTGCCGTTGTGGTGGCCGCGGGTCTCCGTGATGTGCTCGGGCCGCAGGCCGAACGTCACCTGCTTCCCGCTATAGGGCTTGTAACGGGCCGCGCGGCTTTCCGGAACGTTGAAAGAGATTTTGTCCGACAAGCGAACGCGCAAGCCGTCGCCGGCGCTCTCCACCGTTGCCGGCAGGAAGTTCATCGCCGGCGAGCCGATGAAGCCGGCAACGAACCGCGTCGCCGGATGATGATAGAGGTCGTTCGGCGTGCCGATCTGCTCGATCTTGCCGGCGTTCATGACGACGACGCGGTCGGCCAAGGTCATGGCCTCGACCTGGTCGTGCGTCACGTAAACGGTTGTAGTCTTCACCTTCTGGTGAACGCGCTTGATCTCGGTGCGCATCTGCACGCGCAATTTGGCGTCCAGATTCGACAGCGGCTCGTCGAACAGGAAGACCTTGGGATTGCGCACGATGGCGCGGCCCATGGCGACGCGCTGACGTTGTCCGCCGGACAGTTGCTTCGGCCGGCGCGCCAGCAGCTCGGTGATGTCGAGAATGCGCGCGGCGTTGTCGACCCGCGCCTTGATCTCCGCCTTTGGGAACTTGCGCAGCTTGAGGCCGAACGACATGTTCTCGGCGACGGTCATGTGCGGGTACAGCGCGTAGTTCTGGAACACCATGGCGATGTCGCGGTCCTTCGGCGGCAGGTCGTTGACGACCGCGCCGCCGATCTCGATCTCGCCGTCGGTGATTTCCTCGAGCCCGGCGATCATGCGCAACGTGGTGCTCTTGCCGCAGCCGGACGGCCCGACCAGGACCACGAATTCATGGTTCGGGATTTCGAGATTGATGCTGGCGACGGCGACCACGTCGTCGTACTTCTTCACCACATTGCGCAATGACACGTCGGCCATACAAAAGTCCCCACGATTTCTGTCTTCGTCGTTGATCGGTCGCTGTCAGCCCTTGGTCGCACCCGAGGTCAGGCCGGCGATGTAGTAATCCATCAGGAAGGCGTAGATGACGAGCGGCGGCGCCGCGGCCAGCAGCGCGCCGGCCATCAGCATGCCCCACTTGTAGACGTCGCCACGGATCAGGCTGGTCACCGTACCGACGGTCAACACCTGCTGGTCGGACGAGTAGAGGAACGCCATCGGGTAGACGAAGGCCGCCCAGGATACGGTGAAGGCGAAGATCATCGCCGCGATGATGCCGGGCAGGGCCACCGGAATGAAGATCTTGAGCAGCATCTGCATGTGGCCGGCGCCGTCGATCAGCGCCGCCTCGTCGAGTTCCTTCGGGATCGACTGGAAATAGCCGATCATGATCCAGGTGCAGAACGGCACCGTCAGCGTCGGATAGACCAGCACCATGCCCCAATAGGAGTTGAGCAGACCGATCGACTTGACGATCTGGAACATTGGAATGAACAGCAGCGTGTCCGGCACCAGATAAGTGAGGAAGATGCCGGTGGCGAGGATGCTCGAACCCCAGAACCGCATACGGCCGAGTGCGAAGGCCGCCAGCACGCTCACGACCATCGTGATGATCACCACGCAGACGGTGACGATGATGGTGTTCTTGAAGAAGATCAGGAAGTCGGTGTTGTTCAGCAGGATGCGGAACTGATCGAGCGTCACTCCGTCATAGATGAACCACGGATTGGTGGCGAGCTTGGCCATCTCGCCGTCGGTCTTCAGTGCCGTGACCACCATGTAGTAGGGCGGGGCGAGAAAGAAGATGGCGAACAGGATCAGGAAGAAATAGGAGGCCCAGAGCGCCCATCGCCGGTTGCGGCGCAAGCTGGCGCCGCTCGGCGTGAGCTTTCTGGCGGGCAGGGATGCCGTCATGGTGCTCATCCGATTTCCCTCCCACGCTTGCGGACACCCCGCAGAATGAAGATCGCCGCGACCGCCAGGATCGGGAACATGAACAGCGAGGTCGCCGCGCCAAGCGGCAGGTCGCCCGAGCGGATGCCGAGCAGGAAGGCGTAGGTCGCGAACATGTGGGTCATATTGCGCGGTCCACCGGCCGTCATGATCTGCACGATGTCGAAATTGGCGAAGGTGACGATGAGCGAGAACAGCACCGTGATGGCGATGATGTTGCGCATCATCGGCAGGGTGATGTGGATGAATTTCTGCCAGGCATTGGCGCCGTCGATGGCGGCCGCCTCGTAGAGTTGCTCGGGCACCGATTTGAGTGCGGCCAGGTACATGATGAGGAAAAATGGCGCGCCGTACCAGACGTTGACCAGGATGACCGAGAACCGCGCCCAGTACGGATCGCTGAGCCAGGGAATGCCCTCGAAGCCGAGGCTGCGCAGCGTGTAGTTGAATGCCGAATTGGTCGGGTCGAACATCCACCACCAGCCGAGCGTCGACAGCGCCAGCGGGATGACCCAGGGCACCAGCAGCATGCCGCGCCATTTGCGCTGGCCCTTGGCCGGCAGATTGTTGACCAGATGCGCGGTCACCAGCCCGATCAGCGCTTTGAAGAAGACGGCGGCCAGCGCGAAGATGGTCGATTGATAAACCACCATCCAGAACGTGTCGCGCGACATCAGGAAGGAGAAATTCGCCAGGCCGACGAAGCGCGTCTGCGCCTTGTTCAGCATCGACAGGTAGATCGAGTAGAAGGCCGGATAGATCACCAGGCTGACGATGATCACGATGAGCGGCAGACACATCAGAAATGCAATCGTCGAGCGTTGCCGCAGGAACTTTTGCACTTTGTTGGGTTTTGCCACCGCTTTTTCCGGAACCGTAGACCCCCACGTCTGAACGGTATCGGCCATAGGCTGCGGTCCTGTGTACTGGCTTTGTTTTGTATTGGATTTTTATGAGCGGCGCATGCCGGCCGTGAGGCCGGCATGCGTAGTTTTCCCGTCGCGAGCCGGATCAGGCGCGCAAGGTGCCCTCAAGCTCCTTCTCGGCCCACTTGATCACGTCGTCGAGCTTCTCCTTGCCCTGCGTGAACTTGGAGACCATGACGGTGTTGATCGCCTGGTTGTAGATCTGGGCGCCGACTTCCGAGCGGGCCGGGGCGCCGAGAATTGACGTCTGCTCATCGCCGCGAGGCGGGTAACCGTAGACGGTCCCCTTCGGCGGTTCGACCACGTTCCAGGTGTTGAGGTCGTACATCGACTTGAAGGAGGGCAGGTCGTAGCCGACCGACGCTTCGACGAGGCTGGCCACGGAATCCTTCTGCGAGATGTAGGTGAGGAATTCCTTGGCGGCCGTCTTGTTCTTGGAGAAGCTCCAGACGCCGTAGAATTGCGGCAACTGGCCGACGAAGCGTCCCTTCGGGCCGCGCGGGACCGGATGCGTCCAGCAGTTTTCCGCGACCTTCGGGTTGTCGCGCTTGGCGACGGCCCAGGCGCTCGGCGGGTTCATGATGCCCGAGCCCTTGCCGGAGATGAGCCAGCGGTTGTTGCCCGCGTCATCCCAGGCGAAGACGTCCGGCGGCATGACTTCGGCGATCTTCTTGGCGATTTCCATCGCCTGCCGGGTTTCGTTGGAGTTGATCTTGATGTTGTCTTTCTCGTCGACCATCACCACGCCATAGGCGTTGAACAAACCGCCGACCCAGTCGACCGCGTCGGACGTCTGGCCGAGCGGATTGCCGATCGGGAAGCCGGCCTTATGCAGCTTCTGGGCTGACTCGACATACTTTTCCCAAGTCCAGCTATCGACCTTGGCCTTGTCCCACTTGCTCGCATCGGCCGGGAACATGTCGCGCAGATCGAGGCCGGCGTGCTCCTTGTAGAGATCGAAGCGCGAGCAGCAGGGCTTGACCTGACTGCCGACGGTCGTCGGTACGCCCCGCCATGTGCCCTTGATCTTGGCGAGATACTCCGCGACCGGGCTGATGGGGCCGTATTGTTTGATCAAGCCGTTGACGAGATCGTCGAGCGGTTCAAGCTTGTCCTGGTGAATCCGGATGTTCCAGTCACGGTGAGACATGATGTCGTGACCGGTGCCGGCCTGCGCTTCTGCGGCCGCGGTCAGCTTGTCTTTTTCACCTTGCGAGGTGATGTAGTCGATCTTCACATCGACCTTGTTCTTGTCGCCCCAGTCCTTGGCGAGCTTGTCGAGGGCTTTATTGGCGCCGGGCACCCAATGGTCCCAGCAACCGAGTGACAGTGTGCCGGCTGCGTAAGCGCCGCTGACATAAGGCGAAGCAACCGCCGCGGCAGAACCCATGGCGGCGGTTTTCAATACCGAACGACGTGTCAGAGAACTCATCTGGTATCCCTCCCAAAAGGCGCGTTTTTGTTTTCTGCCTTGTAAAAAAGATAACGCGGTATTTTTGGCAGGCAAAGCGAATTAAAAAGGCAACGCGCTAAATGTCCGAAATTTAATGTGAGAAAAGTCCCGCAACGCAACAAACAAACATGTTTCTAGAAATATTCATACGATGTCTGATTAATGAGCGCGCTGGAGGGCGATAGGTCAGTATTGCTGCACTAATTGATGCGGCGCCGCATTCATTGACGGGCCTGCTAGTGCGTCTCTTTCCCCGGCGTCACCGAGTCCGGATTGATCTTCGCGACGTCCTCGAGCTCGGTCATGACGGCGTTGAGGTGCGATTGCATCGCACGCGCCGCTTCTGCGGGCCGCCGGGCGCTCAGGGCGGCAAAAATCTTCTCGTGCTCGGCATAGGTCGCGCTCTGACGCGTGGGCGTACACATGAAGAGCCGCATCCGGTCGAGATTGGCGCGGGCCGCGTCCACCGCCGACTCTACCCGTTCATAGCCGAGTGCGCCGAGCAGCAGGTCGTGGAACTCGAGATCGAGCGCATGGAAGGTGTCGCGCTCGTCGGTCGCCATCACGCGCCGCTGGGCAGCGAGGTTGTCATGAAGCCGCCGGAGCAGGCCGTCGGAGATGCGCGGGGCAATGGCGCGCATGGCTTCGCACTCCAGCGCGCGCCGGATGAACATGGCTTGCCGGCAATCGGCGAGGTCGATGCGCGAGACCAGCGTGCCGCGCTGCGGCAGGACGTTGATGAAACCTTCTTCGGCGAGTTTGCCGAGCGCTTCCGACACCGGAAAGCGCGACACCTTCAGGCGCGCGCAAAGCGCAGCCTTGTCAATGCTTTCGCCCGGCTGGAAGTCGAGCCTGACGATGGCGTCCCGGATCGCGTCCTGGATGCGCTGAACCGTCCCGCCGCGCGCCTCGCGATTGAGCACGGGAAGAAAGGCATATGGGTGCTTGCGCCTGCGCTCGGCCATAGTAACATGTTAGCTAGCGAGCGGGGGCAACTCAACCGGACGAAGGTGCGGCAGAGTTGCGCCCCGCGCGTCTGACAATAAGCGGGCCCGCAAGTCCCGCATCCAACACCCCAAGGGGAGGGAGCGACATGACAAAATTTCCAACGCGCCTGGTCGTGGGCGCGGCGATTGCCTTTACGCTCGCCGGATGGGTCGGGCCGGCCTCGGCACAGACCAAACTGAAATGGGCCCACGTCTACGAGACCTCGGAGCCATATCACACCCAGGCGCTGTGGGCGGCCGGAGAGATCAAGAAGCAGACAAGCGGCCGCTACGAGATCGAGGTCTTCCCGGCCTCGCAGCTCGGCAACGAAAACCAGATCAACGAGGGCCTCGGCCTCGGCACGGTCGACATCATCTATACCGGCGTCGCGTTTGCCGGTTCGATCTACAAGCCGCTGTCGATGACCAACGCGCCTTACGTGCTGCGCGACTTCGATCACTGGAAAGCCTATCGCGACAGCCCGCTGTTCCAGGAACTGGCCAAGGGCTACGACGACAAGACGCGCAACAAAATCGTCGCGCTGACTTATTACGGCCAGCGCCATGTCACGGCGAACAAGGAGATCAAGAAGCCCGAGGACATGAAGGGCATGAAGCTGCGCGTGCCGCCGGCGCCGCTGTTCCTCATGTTCACCAAGTCGGTGGGCGCCAACGCGACGCCGATCGCCTTCTCGGAAGTCTATCTGGCGCTCCAGCAGAAGACGGTGGACGGCCAGGAGAACCCGCTGCCGACCATCATGGCCAAGAAGTTCTACGAGGTGCAGTCGCACATCATGCTGACCGGCCACATTACCGAGTCGCTGGTGACGGTCGTCGGCGGCCATGTCTGGTCGAAGATGTCGGACGCGGACAAGAAGGTGGTCTCCGACGTGCTGCGCCAGGCAGCCGCCAAGGCCACCGACGAGATCCGCGCGTCGGAGCAGAAGCTGGCCGATGAGTTCCGCAAACTCGGCAAGCAGGTCGTCGAGGTGGATCGCGCGGCGTTCCGTGCCGCCGCGATCCCGCTGCACAACGATGCATCGGCGGGTGCGGGCTGGACCAAGGCGCAATACGACGCGCTGCAGGCCCTGAAATAGCTCGATCGAGCGGCCGCTGCGTCACCGGCGCCGCGGCCGCTCGTTATCCTCACAGCTTCCGGCAAGTGCCGATCGGGCGGCACAGGCGACGCTTCGCCGCCCTCATGGGAGAATAGTCGAATGAACGGTGACAATCCCGTGGACGGCGACCCACGCCGGCCGGCAAGCGAGCCGTTGATCGTGGCGCACGACCAGGAGGTCGTGATCGAGCATCATCCGGAAGACTGGCTTGCCTTCGTCCTGTTCTGGGCGCTGGCGATTATCGTCTTCCTGCAGTTCTACACGCGCTACATCCTCAACGACAGCCTCTCCTGGACCGAGGAGATCGCGCGCTATGGGCTGATGTGGATCACCTTCATCGGCGGCGCCATCGTGGTGCGGAAGAAGACCAATATCGCGGTCGAACTGCTGCTGCAGTTTTCCTCGCGCCGGGTGGCGCGCGTCCTGCTCGCCATCGGCGATGTCACGCAGCTCTTCTTCATCGCACTGCTCGCCTATTTCTCGATCGAGATTACCGATCGCATGAGCCTGCAGATCATGACGGTGGTCGATTGGCCGATGTCATGGGTCTACGCCGGTATTGCCTTCGGCTGCTTCCTGATGCTGGCGCGGCAGATCCAGAAATTCTGGCAGAACGCCCGCGACGGCTGGCGCCGCGCGGCAGAATCCATCGGCGATGGCCTGATCATCGATTGAGAGACAGCAATGGTAGTTTTGTTCGGTGTCTTTTTCCTCTTCCTGATCGTCGGCGTGCCGATCTTCATGGCGCTCGGCCTGTCGTCGCTGGCCTATACCCACTTCATTTCCGGCGTGCCGGATTTCGTCGTGCTGCACCGGATGGCGGGCGGCGTCGATAGTTTTCCATTGCTGGCGGTGCCGTTCTTCATCCTGGCCGGCAATCTCATGAACTCGGCCGGCATTACCAATCGCATCTTCGCCTTCGCCACGGCGGCGGTCGGCTGGCTGCGCGGCGGGCTCGGCCACGTCAACGTCGTCGGCTCGGTGATCTTCGCCGGCATGTCGGGAACGGCGGTGGCCGACGCCGGCGGCCTCGGCACCATCGAAATCAAGGCGATGCGCGATCACGGCTATCCGACGAATTTCTCCGTCGGCATCACGGCGGCATCGTCGACCATCGGGCCGATCATTCCGCCGTCCTTGCCGATGGTGGTGTTCGGCGTCATGGCCAATGCCTCGATCGGTCAGTTGTTCGCCGCCGGCTTCGTGCCGGGGCTGCTGATGGCGGCGTCGCTCATGATCTACACCACCTGGTATGCGCGCCGGCATGGCATCGGCAGCGACCAGGCCTTCCGGTGGTACGAACTGGGGCGGTCGCTCATCGACGCCATTCCGGCCCTGATGACTCCGGCGCTGATCATCGGCGGCATGACCTTCGGCTGGTTCACGCCGACCGAAGCGGCGATCGCGGCCTGCTTCTGGGCCCTCATTCTCGGCGCATTGCTCTACCGAACGCTGACGTGGAAGCAGTTTTACAAGATCACCCTCGACACCATCGAGACCACCGCCGCGGTGCTGCTCATTGTCGGGGCGGCCTCGCTGTTCGGCTGGGTGCTGACGACGACGCAGGTGACGGAAAAGTTCTCGGCGCTGCTGCTGTCGATATCCGACAACCCGCTGATCATTCTGCTGATCATCAATGTGCTGCTGCTGATCGTCGGCTGCTTCATGGAAACCATTGCCGCGATCTCGATACTGGTGCCGGTGCTGATGCCGGTGGTGCTGAAGGTGGGCATCGACCCGGTCCAGTTCGGCGTTATCATGGTGCTCAACCTGATGATCGGCTTGCTGACGCCGCCGGTCGGCATGGTGCTGTTCATTCTGGCGCGGGTCGCTAACATTCCGTTCGACCGTACGGTCAAAGCGGTATCGCCGTTCCTCATTCCGCTCTTGGTTGTGCTGCTCCTGATCTCGGCGTTTCCCGAACTGACGCTTGCCGTTCCGAAATACTTCTACCGATAGGCACCCCGCGATGGCCGAACCGCGCATCATCCGTCTCTCCGCCGACGACAACGTCATCGTCGCCGTCGATCAGTTGCCGCAAGGGCACATCGCCGCCGGCGTGACGGCGCAGGCGCGCATTCCGCGCGGTCACAAGATGGCGGTGGTGCCGATTGCCGTGGACGAGCCGGTGCGCAAATACGGCCAGATCATCGGCTTTGCCTCGAAGCCGATCGCGCCGGGCGACTGGGTGCATGAGCATAATGTGTCGATGCACGACTTTGCCCGCGACTATCGTTACGCCGAGGGCGCTCGCAACGACGAGGTGCTGCCGCCGGAACTGCGCTCCACCTTCGAGGGCTATGTGCGGCCGGGTGC
>JAHCKF010000469.1 GCA_026125925.1 Pseudolabrys sp. | reverse complement strand
GAGGGGCGCACGCTGCACCATGACGTTTACGGCCGTCACGGCGCCGGCAAGGTGTTCCTGCGCGCGGCGCCTCCCGGCACCGGCATCATCGCCGGCGGCCCGATGCGCGCCGTGTTCGAGACGCTCGGCATGCAGGACGTGGTCGCCAAGTCGCTCGGCTCCTCGAACCCCTACAACGTCGTGCGCGCCACCTTCGACGCGCTCAAGCACCAGGATTCGCCGCGCTCGGTCGCCGCGCGCCGCAATCTCAAGGTGTCCACCCTGCAGTCGCGCCGCCGCGAGGGCGACGCCGAGCAAGTGGCTGAGTAAGCACCATGGCGAAAGCATCCAAGACCATCAAAATCGAACAGGTCGGCAGCCCGCTGCGTCGCGACGGCGCGCAGCGCAAGACGCTGATCGGGCTCGGGCTCAACAAGATCGGCCGCTCGCGTGATCTGCCGGACACCCCGGAAACGCGCGGCATGATCCGCAAGGTGCATCACCTCGTGCGGGTCGTCGAAGACTAAGAGGACGTCATGAAACTCGACAACATCGCCGACAATCCCGGCTCGCGCCACAAGCGCACGCGCATCGGCCGCGGCATCGGTTCGGGCCGCGGCAAGACCGGCGGCCGCGGCGGCAAGGGCCAGACCGCGCGGTCCGGTTACCGCAACAAGGGCTTCGAGGGCGGCCAGATGCCGCTGCATCGCCGCCTGCCGAAGCGCGGCTTCCGCAACACCTCGTTCGCGGCCAAGCTCAACGAGATCAATCTCGGCGACGTGCAGGAGGCGATCGATGCCGGCACGCTCGACGCCAAGAACCCGATCGACGTCGCCGCGCTGGTGAAGGCCGGCGTGCTCCGTCGCGAGAAGGGCGGCGTCAAGCTGCTCGGCAGCGGCGAGCTCAAGGCCAAGGTCGACTTCTCGGTGTGGCGCGCCTCGAAGTCGGCGATCGCCGCGGTCGAGAAGGCCGGCGGTTCGGTCAAGATCCTGGCGCCTGCCAAGGAAGAGGACGCCGAGCCGCGCGGCAAGAACAAGCGCGCCGCGCTCGACGCCGCCAAGTCCGATAAATCGGGCGACAAGTCGGGCGGTAAATCCGGCGGCGACAAGAAGGCCAAGGACAAGAAGGCCGACAAGGGCGGCAAGGACGCCGAGTGATGCCTATATGAGGCTTCGTGCAGTGGGGCGCGCAAGCCAAGCGGAGCGGTGAATGGTCTCGGCAGCGGAACAACTGGCATCCAATCTGAACTTCGCGGCGCTCGCCAAGGCCGACGAACTGAAAAAGCGCATCTGGTTCACGCTGGGTGCGCTGCTCGTTTACCGGCTCGGCACCTACATCCCGCTGCCCGGCGTCGACCCGTCCGCCTGGGACCAGATCTTCCGGACCCAGTCCGGCGGCATTCTCGGCATGTTCAACATGTTCTCCGGTGGCGGCATCCACCGGCTGGCGATCTTCGCCCTGAACATCATGCCGTATATCTCGGCCTCGATCATCATCCAGCTTCTGACCACCGTCTCGCCGACGCTCGATCAGCTCAAGAAGGAAGGCGAGGCGGGCCGCAAGGTCATGAACCAGTACACCCGGTATCTCACCGTGGTGCTCGCGGTGTTCCAGGCCTACGGCATCGCGGTCGGCCTCGAAGGCGCCGGCAACGTGGTGTCCGCGCCCGGCATGTTCTTCCGCATCTCGACGGTCATCACGCTGACCGGCGGCACCATGTTCCTGATGTGGCTCGGCGAGCAGATCACCTCGCGCGGCATCGGCAACGGCATCTCGCTCATCATCATGGCGGGCATCGTCGCCGAGCTGCCGTCGGCGATCGCCGGCACGCTGGAGCTCGGCCGTCAGGGCGCACTGTCGACCGGCCTCATCCTCATCGTCATGGTGATGGCGGTCGCCGTCATCGCCTTCATCGTCTTCATGGAGCGCGCCCAGCGCCGCCTGCTGATCCAGTATCCCAAGCGCCAGGTCGGCAACCAGATGTTCGAGGGGCAGAGTTCGCATCTGCCGTTGAAGCTCAACACCTCGGGCGTCATCCCGCCGATCTTCGCCTCGTCGCTGCTGCTGCTGCCGACCACGGTCGCGAACTTCAACGCGGGGCAGGGGCCGGGCTGGCTCACCACACTG
>JAHCKF010000468.1 GCA_026125925.1 Pseudolabrys sp. | reverse complement strand
AACCTCAAAGACGCACCGCTCGGTCGCTCGCACCGCGCCAAGGTCGGCAAGGCGAAGCTCAAGCGCGCCATCGACCTCACGCGCGAGATTCTCGGCGTGCCGGCCGACTACCGCATCGGCATCGTGCCGGCCTCCGACACCGGTGCCGTGGAAATGGCGATGTGGTCGCTGCTCGGTGCGCGCCCCGTCACCATGCTCGCCTGGGAAAGCTTCGGCGAAGGCTGGGTGACCGACGTCGAGAAGCAGTTGAAGCTCAAGGACGTCACCGTGCTGAAGGCGCCTTACGGCGCGCTGCCGGACCTCGCGAAAGTCGATTGCGATACCGACGTGGTGTTCACCTGGAACGGCACCACCTCGGGCGTGCGCGTGCCGAACGCCGACTGGATCGCCGCTGACCGCAAGGGCCTCACCATCTGCGATGCGACCTCGGCCGCCTTCGCGCAGAAACTCGATTTTCCCAAGCTCGATGTCGTGACCTTCTCCTGGCAGAAGGCGATGGGCGGCGAGGCCGCGCACGGCATGCTGATCCTGTCGCCGCGCGCGGTGGAGCGGCTCGAGACCTACAAGCCGGCCTGGCCGCTGCCGAAGATCTTCCGCATGACCAAGGCGGGCAAGATCAACGAAGGCATCTTCATCGGCGAGACCATCAACACGCCGTCGATGCTATGCGTCGAGGACTATATCGACGCGCTGGAATGGGCGCAGGGAATCGGCGGTCTGCCGGCGCTGCAGGCCCGCGCCGACGCCAACGCCAGGGTGCTGTTCGACTGGGTCGCGAAGACGCCGTGGATCGAGAACCTGTCGGAAAACCCGGCGGCGGCCTCCAACACCTCGGTGTGCCTGAAGCTGGTCGATGCCGACCTCGCGCGGCTGCCGGCCGCCGAGCAGATCGCCTTCGTCAAGAAGATGGAGTCGATGCTCGACAAGGAAGGCGCGGCCTACGAGATCGCCAACCACCGCGACGCGCCGGCGTCTTTGCGCATCTGGTGCGGCTGCACGGTCGAGACGAGCGACGTCGCGGCGCTGACGCCGTGGCTCGACTGGGCCTTCGCCGAGGCCAAGGGCTCGCTCGCCAAGGCGGCTTAACTCCGGTTCTTCCGGGGCGCGCCGCAGGCGCGACCCCGGAATCCAGCATCAACCGACAACCGAATTCTTCACCTGGATTCCGGCTCCCGCGCTTCGCGCTCGGCCGGAATGACGATCCGAGGACCCCATGCCCCCCAAAGTTCTCATCTCCGACGCCCTGTCTCCCGCCGCCGTGCAGATCTTCAAGGATCGCGGCATCGAGGTCGATTTTCAGCCCGCGCTCGGCAAGGACAAGGACAAGCTCGCCGAGATCATCGGCAACTACGACGGTCTCGCCATCCGCTCGGCCACCAAGGTGTCGCCGAAGATTCTCGAAAAGGCGGCCAATCTGAAGGTGATCGGCCGCGCCGGCATCGGCGTCGACAACGTCGACATTCCGGCGGCGACGGCGAAGGGCATCATCGTGATGAACACGCCGTTCGGCAATTCGATCACCACCGCCGAGCACGCCGTCACGCTGATGCTGGCTTTGGCGCGGCAGATTCCGCAGGCCGACGCCTCGACGCAGGCCGGCAAGTGGGAGAAGAATCGCTTCATGGGCGTCGAGATCACCGGCAAGACGCTCGGCGTGATCGGCTGCGGCAATATCGGCTCCATCGTCGCCGACCGCGCGCAGGGCCTGAAGATGAAGGTGATCGCGTTCGATCCCTTCCTGTCGCCGGAGCGCGCGATCGACATCGGCGTCGAGAAGGTCGAACTCGACGAGCTGTTCCAGCGCGCCGATTTCATCACGCTGCACACGCCGCTCACCGACAAGACCCGCAACATCATCGACGCCAGGGCGATCGAGACGATGAAGACGGGCGTGCGGATCGTGAACTGCGCGCGCGGCGGGCTGGTCGACGAGCAGGCGCTGCGCGCCGCGCTCGACGCCGGCAAGGTGGCCGGCGCGGCGCTCGACGTGTTCTCGACCGAGCCCGCGACCGAGAACGTGCTGTTCGGCCATCCCAACGTCGTCTGCACGCCGCATCTCGGCGCCTCGACCACCGAGGCGCAGGAGAACGTCGCGCTGCAGATCGCCGAGCAGATGTCGGAATATCTGCTGCGC
>JAHCKF010000467.1 GCA_026125925.1 Pseudolabrys sp. | reverse complement strand
GAAGCGATGGGACGCATCGCCGCCGGTTATGAAACCGCGGCGCCGATCAGATATTCGACGTTGCCGTCGCCGCCTTCGATCGGCGAGGGCACGACGCCAATCACATCGCCGCCGAGCGATTTGACGACGCCGGCAATGTCGTCGCACACGGCCCGGCGGACGGCTTCGTCGCGGACGATGCCCTTCTTGAGTTGGCCGCGGCCGGCCTCGAACTGCGGTTTGATCAGCGCGATGAGTTGCGCCGGCTTGGCCGCAAGCGCCAGCGCCGCCGGCAGCACCTGCTTGAGCGAGATGAAGCTCACGTCGCAGACGACCAGATCCGGTTTCGGATCGAGGTTTGCGGCGTCGAGTTTGCGGATATCGGTCTGCTCGAGCGAGACGATGCGCGCATCGCCGCGCAGGCTCTGATGCAGTTGCGCGGTGCCGACATCGACGGCGTAGACTTTCGCCGCGCCGCGTTCGAGCAGCACCTGGGTGAAGCCGCCGGTCGAGGCGCCGACGTCGAGACAAATGCGTCCGCTCGGCTTGAACTGGAAATGATCGAGCGCGGCGATAAGTTTCAGCGCGCCGCGCGAGACGTAAGGATGCGCCGGCGTGGCTTCGATTTGCGCGTCGGCCGCGACTTCATCGGACGCCTTGCCGATCACCTTGCCATCGGCCTTGACCAGCCCCGCCGCTATGGCGTCCTGCGCCTTGGCGCGGCTGTCGAACAACCCGCGCTCGACGAGGAGGCGGTCGATGCGGAGTTTGTTGGGAGGCATATCGCGGCTCTTGAACCGTCACCCTGAGGTGCGAGCGAAAGCGAGCCTCGAAGGGCGACGGCCGAGGTGCCGGGGCCGTCGATCCTTCGAGGCGCGCCCTACGGGCGCGCACCTCAGGATGACGGGTACTAGTGCAGGGCGCCTTGAGTTAAGCCAGCTTCACCGTCTCCGCGCCGACATCCTTACCCAGCGCCTCGAAGACCTTGCGCACGATGCCCTTGGCGTCGAGGCCGGCCGCCGCATACATCGCCGCCGGCGTGTCCTGGTCGATGAAGACATCGGGCAGCACCATGGCGCGGAATTTCAGGCCGGTGTCGAACACGCCGTGATCGGCCAGCGCCTGCATGACGAAGGAGCCGAAGCCGCCGACCGAGCCTTCCTCGATCGTCACCAGCACCTCGTGCTCGCGCGCCAGGCGCAGCACCAGATCGAGATCGAGCGGCTTGGCGAAGCGTGCATCGGCGACCGTGGTCGAAAGGCCGTAGCCGGCGAGTTCGTCGGCCGCCTTGAGCGTTTCGCCGAGGCGCGTGCCATAGGACAGCAGGGCGATCTTGTGCCCTTCGCGCAGCACGCGGCCCTTGCCGATCTCGAACGGCGTGCCTTGCTCCGGAATGATCGCGCCGGTGCCTTCGCCGCGCGGATAGCGCACCGCGGAGGGACGATCGTCGATCGCGGCGCAGGTCACCACCATGTTCGTGAGTTCGGCTTCATCGGCCGCCGCCATCAGCACGAAATTCGGCAGGCAGCCCAGATAAGCGGTGTCGAATGAGCCGGCATGGGTCGGGCCGTCGGCGCCGACGAGGCCGGCGCGATCGATGGCGAAGCGCACCGGCAGCTTCTGGATAGCGACATCATGCACCACCTGGTCGTAGCCGCGCTGCAGGAAGGTCGAGTAGATCGCGCAGAACGGCTTGAAGCCCTCGGTAGCCAGACCGGCGGCGAAGGTCACGGCATGCTGTTCGGCGATGCCGACATCGAAGCAGCGGTTGGGAAATTCCTTTTCGAACAGATCGAGCCCGGTGCCGGACGGCATCGCCGCGGTGATGGCGAGGATGCGGTCGTCCTTGCGCGCTTCCTTGATCAGCGCGTCGGCGAACACCTTGGTATATTGCGGCGCGCCGCCCTTCGACTTCGCCTGCGCGCCGGTGGCGACGTCGAACTTGACGACGCCGTGATACTTGTCGGCCGAGGTCTCCGCCGGGGCGTAGCCCTTGCCCTTCTGCGTCACGACATGGACGAGGATCGGGCCGATCTCGGCATCGCGCACGTTGCGCAGGATCGGCAGCAGGTGATCGAGGTTATGGCCGTCGATCGGGCCGCAGTAATAGAAGCCGAGCTCCTCGAACAAGGTGCCGCCGGTGACGTAGCCGCGCGCGTGCTCGACGGCGCG
>JAHCKF010000466.1 GCA_026125925.1 Pseudolabrys sp. | reverse complement strand
AACCTGTTCCGGGTCGCCAACGAGAAGACGACCTTCGCCGACGCCTTCGCGATGGCCGATCAGGTGCTCTACTCGGGCGTCGCCTGCATCACCGACCTGATGGTCAAGGAAGGTCTCATCAACCTCGACTTCGCCGACGTCCGCGCCGTCATGCGCGAGATGGGCAAGGCGATGATGGGCACCGGCGAAGCGACCGGCGAGAAGCGGGCGCTGACCGCGGCGGAAGCCGCGATCAACAACCCGCTGATCGACGATGCCTCGATGAAGGGCGCCCGCGGCCTGCTGATCTCGATCACGGGCGGCAAGGATCTGACGCTGTACGAAGTCGACGAAGCCGCGACCCGCATCCGCGAGGAAGTCGACGTCGACGCCAACATCATCGTCGGCGCCACGTTCGACGAAACGCTCGACGGCACCATCCGCGTGTCGGTCGTCGCCACCGGCATCGACAAGGTCGCCGGCATCGCCAACCAGCCGCTGCCGGCTGAGAACGCGCTCAAGGAACTGGCCGGCAAGATGCGCCAGGAAACCAAGCGCATGGAGCGCCCGGCGCCGAAGCACCAGAGCGCGATGAATGCCGGCGTTGCCGCGGTCGAGCAGGCCGCCCACGCCGCAGTCGCCGCGGCGCTCGCCCCGGCGCCGACGCCGGCCCCGGCCCCGAGCACGATCGAGGACGTCTCCATCCGCCCGATGCCGATGAAGCCGTCGCTGTTCGAGCCGGTCCCGATGGATGCGCCGCACGCCGAAGCCGACATGCCGGAGGCCTTCATTCCGCCGGCGCCGGAAATGGTGAAGCGCACGCCGCGCATGCCGCGCATCGACGAACTGCCGATGCCGGCGCAGAACCAGATGGCGCCCCGCGCTGAGCTCGGCGACGAGCACCCGCAGAAGCAGCGCATGTCGCTGATGCAGCGGCTGGCCTCGGTCGGCCTCGGCAAGCGCGCCGACGAAGCCGAGCAGGCGCCGCCGCGCATGGCGCGTCCGATGCCGCAGTTCGAGCAGCCGCAGATGCGGCCGACGGCCCGCCATCCGGAAGGCCGCCATCCCGAATCGCGTCAGGTCGATCCGGTGTCGGAGTACGCCCGCCGGGCGCAGCCGCAGGGTCTCGACCCGCACGGCCGCACCGCGCCTGTGCAAAACCCGGGTCCCGAGGATCAACTCGATATCCCGGCGTTCCTGCGCCGTCAGGCTAATTAACGAATTCGGCTGCCCCGCCAAAGACTTGTGGCGGGGCGGCCGACCTGGTGTCCGCGTGCGTTCATTTTTCTAAGCTGTTGATTTTTAGAATGTTTTCGCTGCGTGGCCACCGTGTGCCGTGCTATCCCCTCGGTCAGGTAACGTAAATCCCACTCCGGCCGTGTTCCCTTCCGTAAATTGCGGCAGAAAAGAGTAACAGTCGGTAAGAAACCGTGTCTTGGACGGTCCCGGTCCAGGGCCTAAGTTTCGGACGCGGCAGGGGCTTTTCGGTCTTCCGGGGGATTCGCCCAAGTCTGCTTGAAGTTTCTGCTTGAAGGTTTCGTGCGTGGGCTTGGATGTGGCCTCGCGTAGGCTGAAGTGGGATTGCTCGGGGCAGTTCCACGGAAATGGGGTCGATGAAGGGCGCTAAACAAACGACACTCCGTGACGAAGTCGCCGTCACCGGCGTCGGCGTGCATTCCGGCCGTACCGTCAATCTCAGCCTTTTGCCGGCGGATGACGACGCCGGTATCGTTTTCCAACGTGTCACCGCCGACGGTTCGCTCGAGCGCGAAGTGCGCGCCGACGTTCGCGCCGTGACCGCTACCGAATTTGCCACCGTGCTTGGCGATGCCAAGGGCCCGCTGTGCTCGACCGCCGAGCATCTGCTCGCTGCGCTGCGTGGTCTGCACGTCGACAACGTCGTCGTCGAAATCGACGGCCCGGAAGTGCCGATCATGGACGGCAGCGCCATGCCGTTCGTCGAGGCGCTGGACCAGGCCGGCCTGACCGATCGCGCCTCGCCGCGGCGTTTCATCGAAGTCATCAAGCCGGTGCGCGTCTCCATCGGTGACGCGTTCGGCGAATTGCGGCCCTACGAGCACGGCTTCCGCGTCGAAGCCGAAATTGAATTCGATCATCCGCTGATCGGCAAGCAGGACCTGGCGGTCGATGTGACGCCGGATACCTTCCGCAA
>JAHCKF010000465.1 GCA_026125925.1 Pseudolabrys sp. | reverse complement strand
ATGCCGGCGCGCTCAGCGCCGGCAAGCTCATCGGCGTGTTCTGGTTCGGTAGTTTCGCCGGCGACGTCATCCGCTTCTATCTCGGCCGCCGCTACGGCGCACGGCTGTTCAAATCGTGGCCGCGCATCGAACGCCTCGTCACCATCGCCGCGCGTCTCACCGACAAGCACGCGGTGCTGATGATCCTGTTTCATCGCTACCCGCACGGCATCCGCGGCACCGCCGCTTTCGCTTACGGCCTGTCGAACCTGACCTGGCCGACTTTCCTGGTGTTCAACTTCATCGCCGCCGGCCTGTGGGCGGTCGCGGTGGTCGCCACCGGCTATGCCTTCGGCCAGGTGTCGGAGACGGTGATGAACGATGCCTCCTCCGGCCTCGGCCTCGGCATGCTGGTCATCTTCCTCGGCCTGTCGTGGTTCCTCAGCAAGAAGCTCGAGGAGACCATCGAGCGCGACTCCGAATTAACCCGGCGTTAACCGCGCCCGCCAACGCCGGGTTAACGGCGCCGGCCGTAACGTCGGCGCCATGAGTTCGGTCGGCGCAGTTTCCCTATCCGGCATGATGGCCGCGGCGGCGCAGTTTCAAGCCTCCGCGATGCGCATCGCCAATTCGGCCGGCGGCGGCGCCATGGCCGAAGAACTCGCCAACGTGGTCACCTCGCAGGTTTCCTTCGCCGCCAACGCGCAGACGCTGAAGGCGCAGACCGACATGGTCGGCCAGCTCGTCGATATCCTGGCGTAGTCTTTCTTTCACCTCTCCCCGCAATGCGGGGAGAGGTCGACATTCGAGCGTCAGCGAGAATGTCGGGTGAGGGGCAAGGCACAGCGCTCCCAATCGCCCCTCACCCGGCTCGCAGCTAGTGCTGCTCGCCACCCTCTCCCCGCTTCGCGGGGCGAGGGAAAGAAGTTACGACGCCGCGAACTTCATCAGCTTGATGGCGTCGAAGTCCTGGATGCCGCCGCCGACGCGCTTGGTCGTGTAGAACAGCACGTAGGGCTTGGCCGAGTACGGATCGCGCAGCACGCTCACCCCGGCGCGATCGACGATCAGATAGCCGCGGGAGAAATCGCCGAAGGCGATCGACAGCGAATTGGCGCCGATGTCCGGCATGTCCTCGCCTTCGACCACCGGGAACGTCATCAGCGAAGCGCGGCCGCCCGCCATGGCCGGCGGCTGCCACAGATACTGCCCGCTCGTATCCTTGAACTTGCGGACGCTGCTCTGCGTCTTGCGGTTCATGACGAAGTGCGCGTTCTGCCGGTAGCCGGCCTTGAGCGCATAGATCAGATCGATCAACGCGTCCGACGGGTTCGACGCGGCAAAGGCGCCGGCGGCGCCGGAGGCGATGGTGCCGACATTGCCCCAGCTCCACGAGCCGTTCGCCACCGTGGTGTAGCTGAGGAAGCCCTTCGGCTTGTTCGAGCCGTCGCCGGAAACGAAAGCGGTGCCCTCCTGCGCCGCGAACACGGCCTCGACTTCCTGCGCCAGCCACTCGTCGATGTTCACCGCCGAGTCCTCGAGCAAGGTCGCGGTCGCCGCCGGCATGGCGTAGAGCTCCATCGCCGGAAACGAAAGCTGGTCGAGCGTCGGCGACGTCGTCTGCGTGCGCGGATCGGTCTCGCCGACCCAGCCGACCGCGGGGCCGGCCGTCATGAACGGCTTCTTGTAGACATTCGCCGAGATGGTGCGTGAACCGGCGATCGAGCGGATCGGCGAGATGGCGGTCAGCCTCTTGCCGATCTCGGTCTCGATCTCCACCGGCACCGTGTAGCCGCCGTCGGCATTGGAGCCGATCGACAGCGCCTTCGCTTCCAGCGCCGCGAGGCCGACGGCATCGCCGCCGCGCATATAAGCGTCGAACGCCTGTTTGTGCTCCAGCGCCACGGCGCTGCGCGTCACCTTGTCGCCGCCGAGCGCCGGCCGCGCCGACTTCAGCGTCATCTCGTCGAGCCGCCGCGCCTGGGCGTCGATGGCGGCGTCGATGCGGGCAAGCTTGTCGGCGATCAGGCCGTCGCCGGCGCGCTTCTGCTCGAGCGCCAGGCGCTGGTCGTTGGTTTCCTTGAAGGCTTCGAAGGCGCGCATCATCTCGGCATGCGTCACCACCGCGTCGAGCGGGATGCCCGACTTGCTTTCGTAAGACTTGGTCTCAAGCGTG
>JAHCKF010000464.1 GCA_026125925.1 Pseudolabrys sp. | reverse complement strand
TGTGCAGTTTAAATCGTTCTGTAGTAAAACAAGAGGCGAATACTTATAAATTTGGCGTCGAATTCGACTAAAATCCGACTGAATCAAACTTGATTAAAACTCGACGCGTTAGGCGCGTTTTGCCTGATGAATCGCGCTCAATCGCCTGTTTGGTTGAGGCGCCTTAACCCTGTCGACGCGCTTCCGAGGACGCCGAACGGCGCTTTACGCCGGCAAAACGGGGCGCGGCGCGGGTTCGAAATCCGCGCAAATTGAGCGATCACCGTGAAGACGAATTCACCATGCCGCAACGTCGCCTTACGCGCGCCGCGGTGGCGAGCGCTTTACGCCACGCGGCGGGGCGCATCGCGCCAAA
Organism: Pseudolabrys sp.; assembly: GCA_026125925.1. The sequence continues at coordinate 1,802 of JAHCKF010000464.1, read as the reverse complement.
GAAAAACGCCGCGGCGTCGGCCACGGCGTTGCTGCATTTTGTCGAGAAAGGCTGGCGTCAGTCGCCGGTGACGTTGTCTTCGATGAAGTCGGGGTGCTGCAGACGGTTGAACTCGATGGCGAAGCCGTCGTCGATGTGACGGACGACGCGGCCCGGCGTCTTGCCGATGGTCACGGCGGAGCCGACCGGCGGCAGCATATCGCGCGGCAGCGCCACTGCGGCGCCGGAGGCCGACAAGTCGATGACGCGGACGCCGATGTTCTGGCCGTTCGGCAAAATCAGGCGGGCGCGCGGGTTCTTCGGCGTGAAGCGGCCGTGGCGGCGATCTTCCGGCAAGTTGAGCATCTGCCGGTTGGCGAGCCAGGTGAGCTGGGCGGCGAGCTTGTCGCGCTTGCGCGAGGTCGCCGCGATGGTCATGGCGAACCCGTTGTCGATGAGGCGCGCGATCTGGCCCTCGAGGCGGCCCAGATGATCGACATAGGCAATGACGCGTTCGCCGGGCTGGCCGACGACCGGCGCCACCAATGCCATGCCGCCCGGCGACATGTTGACGACCTGGCAGGGATATTCATTGCGGTCGCTGAGCATATAGCGGCCGAGCAAGTTCACCTTGACGCGCTGGTGCCGCCGGCGCTCTTCGGCCAGTGGCAGAATTCGTACTTTTGTCAGCGGCAACGCCATGGGCGGGATGCTCTTGATAGAGCCAGTATCCGGAACCCTGAACCTATGGCTGTAATGTTAAGGGTTCGTTATCCGACTTTTTCCGGTGGAACTTCGAGGCCGCCGCTGTAGACGACGAAGCCGTGACGGCGGCGGCCGCCCTCTTGCAGCCCGGCCGGTTCATCAGTTGATGACGAGGCCTGCGCCGGGGCGAGCGTTGGGCCGGCGCCGAAGCCATCGATCTCGGGTCCGATGTGGCGCAGCGCGGTGAGGCGCAATTCGGTCACCGGCTTGCTGCCGAGCCAATAGGGCGGTGACAGCGGCGCCAGCACGCCGATGCCGCGGATGCGGGCGTGGCCGGTATGGGCCAGCGGCAACATCAGCATTTCGAGATCGACCTCGGCGCCGTCCTCGGCACGGCCGACAACGCCCATGACGGCGCCGATGTGTTCGCTGGCGATGGTCTCGGTCAGCCCCGCGAGTGTCTTTTGATCGTCTTCGCGCCACAGCGCCGCCAACGGCTCGCCTTTGAGCTCGCGATTGAAGAGGGCGCAGACACGCGTGCCGGCGAGACGGAAGCGCCAGATTTCGACGAAGTCGGCCGCCAGAATGATGGTGTCGCCGAGCGCGCGGCGGATCGCCGCCGGATCGATGTCGGCGCGCTCGGGCGCCGGCCGCGCGCCGCGCCGCTCGTTCCAGTGCGCGAAGACGACTTGCGAGGACGGATGTTTCATGGCGCTGCACCCTGTTCCGCCGCGAGACGCTTGCCGCGCTCTCCTGTGCCCGATCGGGACAGTGACGGCGGCAAATCGCTGCGACAGGGTGTGCTCAGCAGGGCGCGTGCCGCCGCATGCCGGGCCGCCAAAGGCGGGGGTATTAGCGTTAAAATCGCGCAAGGTGTGCTTGCGGCGCACCGGCTAAGGCCTTAACTCCCTTTCTGGTCCTCGAAAGTTCCCCGGTGCAACGCGAACCGCTGTTCAACCTTCCCGCCGTGATCGTCGCCTTGCTCGGCGTGCTGGCGTTCATCCACGGCGTGCGCGAGTGGGTGCTGACGCAGGACCAGGACATTCACGTTCTCATCGACTTTGCCTTCATCCCGGCGCGCTATGATTCCTCGCCGGTGCTGGGCGGCGTCGTGCCGG
>JAHCKF010000463.1 GCA_026125925.1 Pseudolabrys sp. | reverse complement strand
GAGGTCTTCCTCGGCTATCAGGTGGCGCGCCAGCAGAACGTCTCGGAAGAGACGAGCCGTAAGATCGACGCCGAGGTGCGCAAGCTGGTGGAGACCGGCCAGGCCGAGGCCCGCCGCATCCTCACCGAGAAGCGCGCCGACCTCGAGACGCTCGCCAAGGGCCTCCTGGAGTTCGAGACGCTGACCGGCGACGAGATCAAGGATCTGCTCAACGGCATCCGCCCGGTGCGCGAGACCGTGATCGAGCCGGCGACGCCGCGCGGCTCCGCCGTGCCGCCGGCCGGCAAGCCGCGGCCGCGTCCCGACGCGCCCGGCGAAGTGGCGCCGCAGCCGCAGGGCTGAGGCTTCCGACAATAAAATACTGCAATGGCCGGGGTTCGCGCCCCGGCCATTTGCTTTTGTGGAGAAGCGCCGCGCCGCATAACCGCCGGTCGCAATTCAGGCTTCACGGCTGGTTGCGGTTGCGATAGCGCTGGTGACGACTATGACCGCGCCGCCCGCATCATCCGACGCCCGCTGGACCTTGGCCGCCTTCCGGCACGGTGCCATCGACGTCCTGGCATTCGTGCCCGGATTGGCAGGCTTTGCGATGGCCTACGGCACCGTCGCCGCCCGCAAGGGCATGACCCTGTTTGAAACGCTGCTGATGAGCGGCACCATCTTCGCCGGCGTCGCTCAGATGGTGGTGCTCGATAGCTGGCCACAGACGCTCACTGCCGGCGCCATCGCCGGCCTCGTCGCGCTCACCGCGCTGGTCAACGCGCGCTATCTCATGATCGGCGCCACGCTGCGGCCGCTGCTCGGCGGGCAGCCGGCGGGCAAGGTCTATCCCACGCTGTTCTTCCTCGTCGAGCCGCCCTGGCTGATGTCGCTGCGCTATCACTCCAATGGCGGCCGCGACCCGGCCTATCTGCTCGGCGGCGGCATCGCCATGTATGTGGTCTGGGTGACGACGGCGATCCCCGGCTATCTCGCCGGCGCGGCGATCGGCAATCCGAAGCAGTTCGGCATCGACCTGCTGGTGCCGGCCTTCTTCGTCGCCATGATGGTGTCGCTATGGCGCGGCCCGCGGCGCGCTTACGGCCTCGTCGTCGGCGCTCTCGCTGCGGCGCTCACCGAGTATCTGTTCGGCGGCTTCTGGTATCTCATCGTCGGCGCCATGGCCGGCTGCGCCGCCGGGGTGCTCAACGATGATTGAGAAGGACGCCTTCGGCTTCTTCGTGACGCTCGGTCTGATGATGATCGTCGTCTATGTGACGCGCATCGCCGGCTACTGGCTGATCGGCCGGCTGGTGATCGGGCCGCGGCTGCGCCGCATGCTCAACGCGCTGCCCGGCGCCATCATCGCCGCGACAGTGGCGCCGGCGCTGGTGCAGGGCGGCCTGCGCGCGGTTCTGGCGCTGGCGGCGACGTTGGTGGTGATGATCGTCGTGCGCAAGGATTTCCCCGCCGTGCTCGCCGGCGTCGCGGTCGCGGCCGCGGCTTTCGCTTACGGGCTTTGACGCGGTAGGATGCGGCCATGCCGCTGCAAAATCGCGTCACGCCGTTTGCCGAACTGATCGCAGATCCCGCGCGCGGCACCTTGTTCGGCAATCGCGGCGGCAAGTTTCACTGCGACGACCGCACATTGGGCCAGCGGCGCTGGGCGTCGCGGCAATGGATCTGTTGTGTCCTCGATTTCAAGGGCCGGCAGCGTGACGTTTGGGGGCGCTATTACACCGAACTGTTCTTCCTCGATGAGGTGACCGCCTTCGCCGCCGGTCATCGGCCGTGCTTCGAGTGCCGGCACAAGGATGCGCAGCGATTTGCCGAATTATTCGCAAGCGTCACCCCGAACTCCGCTCATTCCCGCGCAAGCGGGAATCCAGGGCGGCGGGTTTCTGCGCCATTCATGGACGATATCCTCCATGCCGAGCGACTCGATGGGCGAGCGAAGCGCCTGTATCGCCGCGCGCTGGATGTGTTGCCCGACGGCGTGATGATCGCGCGTGATGGCGAAGCCTTCGCCGTGCGCGGCGCGCATCTGCTGCATTGGATGCCAGGCGGTTACGACGCGGCTCATACGCGGCAGCGCGGCGTCGACGCCGAGGTGCTGACACCGCCGTCAATCGTCAAAGTGCTCGCACAAGGCTATGCGCCGCAGTGGCATCCGAGCGCGCAGGCTCAG
>JAHCKF010000462.1 GCA_026125925.1 Pseudolabrys sp. | reverse complement strand
CATCGCCCGCGCCGACATCGCCACGCTCGCTGCCCCGGCGCCGCATGGCCGCGAGCGCGTCACCTCGGAAGCATTGCGTCCGGCACTCGCCAGCCAGCTCTGGCAGACGCTGCCTGCCGACGCCGACTTCGCCGCGCGCGCCGATGCCGCGGCCGCGAACATTGCCGTCATCGAGACCGCGAATGCGGAGGAGGAAGCGCTGGCGATTGCGGTCACCTTGCGTGAGGCCATGGAGACCCAGGGCAAGACCGCCGCGCTGGTGACGCCGGACGTCGCGCTCGGCCGCCGCGTCGCGGCGCGGCTCGAACGATGGAAACTGCCGGTCGACGATTCGCGCGGCCAATCGCTCGCCGACCTGCCGGAGGGCGTGTTCGCGCGTCTGGTCGCCGATGTGGCGCGGCACGATTTTGGGCCGGTGCCGCTGCTGGCGCTGCTGAAGCAGCAGCAGAGCCCGTTCGGCCTCCAGGCCGTGAGTGCGCTGGAGCGCGCCATCCTGCGCGGCCCGCGGCCGGCGGCCGGCAGCGCGGGGCTCGGCGCGGCGCTCGAGGCGATCCGCGGTCAGATTATTGCCGCCCGCGCCGGCAAGGAATCCGGCCTGCATCACTCCGACGCGCGGCTCACCCTCACCGATAGCGAACTCGGCGCCGCCGCCGGCCTGATCGAGACCTTGCGCGGCGCCCTGGCGCCGCTCGAATCCTTGCGCGGCGCGCAGCCGGTGAAAGTCTTCGCACAGAAGCACGCCGAGGCTCTGACGACCCTCGGTGGCATGACGCGCGAGCTGAAGGCCGCGTTCGACGAACTCGCCGGCGCCGAAGCGCTCGACGTCTCCATCTCCGACTATGCCGAACTCTTCCACCTGGCGATCGCCGACCGCACCATTCACCGCGCCCCGGCCGATGCGCGCATCCGCATCTTCGGTCTGCTCGAGGCGCGTTTGCAGCATGTCGATCGGCTGGTGCTCGGCGGCCTGGTGGAAGGCGTGTGGCCGCCGGAGGCGCAGGCCGACTCCTGGCTGTCGCGGCCGATGCGGCGCCAGCTTGGCCTCGACCTCCCGGAGCGGCGTATCGGCCTGTCGGCGCACGATTTCGCCCAGGCACTCGGCGCGCGCGAAGTCATCCTGTCGCGACCGGCCAAGCTCGGCGGCGAGCCGACGGTGGCGTCGCGCTTCGTGCAACGTCTTGCCGCCGTGCTCGGCGAGACGCGCTGGGCGGCGGCGCGCGAGCGCGGCGCGCATTACGTGGCGCTGGCGCGCAAGCTCGACGAGACCGAGACGGTGACGCCGGCGCAGCGCCCGGCGCCGACACCGCCTTTCGAGGCGCGGCCGCGCCGCCTCAGCGTCACCGAGATCGAAGACCTGCTGCGCGATCCCTATACGATCTATGCCAAGCACGTGCTGAAGCTGACGCCACTCGACGACATCGACGCGCCGGCCGATGCCGCGATGCGCGGCACCGCGATCCACGATTCGCTCGCCGAATTCGATCTCAGCCACAAAGGTGAATTGCCCGATGGCGCGCTCGAAGCCTTGCTGGCCATCGGCAAACGCCGTTTCGCGCCGCTCGCCGATTTCCCGGAAGCCCGCGCCTTCTGGTGGCCGCGTTTCGAGCGCATCGCCGCATGGTTCGTCAATTTCGATCGCCAGCGCCGCGCGCAGGCGCAATCGCTCGCCATCGAGATCGGCGGCCGCATGGCCATCCCGTTCGGCAACGAGACGTTCCATCTCACCGTGCGCGCCGACCGCATCGAATGCCGGGCGGACGGGCGCTACGCCATCATCGACTACAAGACCGGCGCGCCGCCGAGCTCCAAGCAGGTGCAGGCAGGGCTGTCGCCGCAATTGACGCTGGAAGCCGCGATCCTCAAAGCGGGCGGCTTCAAGGATGCGCCGGCCGGCGTCTCCGTCGGTGAATTGCTCTACGTGCGCCTACGCGGCGGCGCCGAAGCCGGCGAGGAAAAGCCGGTTGTGTTCGAGGACAGCACGGCGGACGAACAGGCGGACAAAGCGCTCGCCGAACTGACCAAGGTGCTGGCGCAGTTCGCCGATCCGAAGAGTCCTTATCTGTCGCTGCGCCACCCGATGTGGAAGAACCACTACGGCACCTACGATCACCTCGCCCGCATCAAGGAATGGTCGCTGACCGGCGGCCTCGACGAAGAGGTGGGCGAATGAGCAAGCCGCTCACCATACCGCC
>JAHCKF010000461.1 GCA_026125925.1 Pseudolabrys sp. | reverse complement strand
ACTTCGTGGCCCGCATCGCCGCCGAACAAGGCAAGCGCATCCGCGGCCTCGAGGCCGGCACGCTCGAACGCCTCGCGGCCTATCGCTGGCCCGGCAATGTGCGCCAGCTCGAAAACGCCGTGTATCGCGCCGTCGTGCTGGCCGACCGCGAGACTATCGGGCTCGACGAATTCCCGCAGGTCTTCGCCTCGTCGTCGTCGCGCCCCGCGCTCGCCACCATCGAGCTCGACACCGCGCCGCACACCGCGCCCGACATGATGACCGAGCCGCCCGAGATGGGCGCGCCCGTCAGCCTGGCCGAGCGGCTGCACCGCGTTAACCCGGCGGCGCTGACGCCGACACACCCGATGCTGGCGCTGACCGACCCTCACAATGACGTGAGAGCGCTCGAGGACATCGAGCGCGAGGTCATCCGCTTCGCCATCGCGCATTACCGCGGCCAGATGTCGGAAGTGGCCAGGCGTCTCAAAATCGGACGCTCGACGCTCTATCGCAAGCTGGAAAGCCTGCAATTGGATGGTGAATCGAGCGACGCGCCGGTTAACGAGAGCGCCGACGCTGGTTAATGTTTAAAATTTTAGCGATCTCGCTCCGCAGTTCACCCTGATGGCAAGTAAGCGGTAGCCAGCCACGTTTTTCGTTCGTCTCGCGTCTTCTTCGACGGCATAATGCCGATCGACGCCCGTTAACAGATTGCGTCGCATTCGACGCATTCTGGCGATGAACGGACGAACGGAGTGCAAGCGTGATGCGTAACGTCAGGTTCGACCATTGGCTGGCCGGCACGATGCTGGCCGTTATCACGGGTGCGGCGACGGCAACGCCGTCATTTGCCACGCCCGATGGCATTCGTCAGGTTGCGCCCTTGCCGCCGTCATTGAACGGCGCGCGCATCATTCACCGGCGCCCCGAACCGATGCCCGAGCCGCCGGCGCCCGTGCGCAGCACCGCCGAACAGCCGGTGCCGATGCCGCCGCCGGCTGTGCGTCAGGAAGCCGTGCGCCAGCCGGCGCCGCGTCCGCACGAACCGCCGCGCCAGGAAGTGACTGTCAGCCAGCCGCGCACCCACACACCCGCGCGCGTCGAGCCGGTGCACGTCGAACCGGCGCGCGCCGAAGCCGTCCGTGTCGAGATCCCGCGCGGAGAGCCGGTGGCGCAGGCGCAAGGACCGGCGCCAGCCGCCGCCGAAGATCGCAGTTTCGCCGTCAGTTCGCTCGATCGCATTCTCGGCGCGTCCGATGCGCAGATCGCCGAGCGGCTGCGCGGCGCGCTGGCCAAAGCTGACAAGGGCGACGCCGAACGCAAGGCGATCGGCGCCTTTTACGCCGCGCGCAACTACGCGCCGCTGTGGATCCGCGATGGCCGTCTCACCGCCGGCGCCAAGACCGCCATGCTGCGCATGAAAAATGCACAGGCCGATGCGCTCGAGCCCGCCGATTATCCGTTGCCCGATTTCGCCGGCGCCTCGAGCGCCGACCAGCTCGCGGCCGCCGACCTCAAGCTGACGAATTCGGCGCTCGATTTTGCCCGTCATCTGACCGTCGGCCGTATCGCTCCGACCCGCGTAACCGCCGAGGTCGACTACGGCCAGCGTGCGCCGGACAACGGCGACATTCTGAAAAAGCTCGCCGATGCGCGGGACGCCAACGCTGCCTTCGACAGCTTCGAACCGTCGCAGCCCGCCTTCCGCGCGCTCAAGCGCAAGCTCGCCGAACTGCGCGCGAGCGGCGCCCGCGCCGACGCCGACGAACGCATTGCGGGCGGCCCCGCCATCAAGCCCGGCGACAAGGACGCGCGCGTGCCGCAACTACGCCAGCGCCTCAATGTCAGGCTCGCCGCGCAAGGGCCGCGCACCACGCAGGTGCGCGACCGCAAGACCGGCCGCATCAAGACAGTCAAGCTGCCGGCGGAAGATCCGCAGACGCTCGAACTCGTTTATGACAAGGCGCTTTTCAACGCCATCAAGCATGTCCAGGCGCGCGCCGACATCAAGCCGACCGGCGTCATCGACAACAAGACCATCGCCTATATCAACGGCCCGACGCCGCGCCAGCAGATCGATACCGTCATGGCCAACATGGAGCGTTGGCGTTGGCTGCCGCGCGACCTCGGCCGCAATTACGTGATGGTCAATGTCCCCGACTACACGCTCAAGGTCGTGAAGGACGGCTCGGTCGTCTGGCGCACCAAGATCGTC
>JAHCKF010000460.1 GCA_026125925.1 Pseudolabrys sp. | reverse complement strand
AGGAGCCATCGGCACAGCGCAGCATGTAGACGAAAGCGCCCATGTGGCCGTCCATCCTTCGAGGCTCCCTCCGCTTCGCGGAGGTCGCACCTCAGGATGACGGGTCAGGGGCTTGCGAGCAACGGCCTCACAACGCCTTCAAATATCGCATCGGCCGACCCGGTGCGATCGCTTCCGCGGCGGCGATGATCGAATTGGTGTCGATGCCGTAGTGTTTATAAAGATCGGCCAAAGTGCCGGTCTGGCCGAAGTGCTCGACGCCGAGGCCGCGCGTGCGGTTGCCGTGCACGGCGCCCAGCCACGACAACGTTGCCGGATGCCCATCGACCACGCTGACGATGCCGCAATTCGGTTGCAGGCCGCCGAGCAGCCGTTCGATATGCGAGCGCGCGTGAACGAGGCCACGCTCCCGCGCGCGCTGCGCCGCGGTCCAGCCGGCATTGAGACGATCCGCCGAGGTGACCGCGAGCAACCCGATATCGCGGCGGTCTTCCGCCATCAGGCCGACGGCGGCGATCGCTTCCGGCGCGATGGCGCCGGTGTAGGCGATGATCACCTGGGCATTCGGCCCCGGCTCGCGCAGCCAGTAGGCGCCGTCGATGATGTGCTGGCGCAATTCCGGCGTCATGTTGCGCTGGATCTGCTCGATCGGCCGCGTCGACAGCCGCAGATAAACCGAGCCGCCGGTCTCGTCGCGCAGCCAGTTCTGTTCCGACGCTTCGGCGTCCTTGCCGTCCTTCTGCATGTACTCGAACGACCAGCGCATGATCTCGGCGAGTTCATCGACGAAGGCCGGCTCGAACGAGGCAAGGCCGTCCTGCGCCATGCCGATCAGCGGCTCGGCGATCGACTGATGCGCGCCGCCTTCGCCGGCGAGCGTGACGCCGGACGGCGTCGCCACCACCATGAAGCGCGAGTCCTGGTAGCAACCGTAGTTGAGCTGATCGAGGCCGCGGGCGATGAACGGATCGTACAAGGTGCCGATCGGCAGCAGGCGAACGCCGTTGATCGAATGCGACAGCCCGAGCGCCGAGAGATTGATGAACAGGTTCGACTCGGCGATGCCGAGTTCGATGTGCTGGCCCTTCGGCGAGAATTCCCAGTTGAAGGTCGATGGAATCTGCTCGCTCTTGAAGGTGTCGGCCATGGCCTCGCGCGCGAACAGGCCACGCCGGTTCACCCACGGCCCGAGATTGGTCGAGACCGTGACGTCGGGCGACGTCGTGACGATGCGCTGGGCGAATTCCGAGTTGTCGCGGGCGATCTCGTGCAGGATGGCGCCAAAGCCGGTCTGCGTCGCCATCGTTGCCTGAATGGTGACCTTGAGCGTCTCCGGTACCGGAATCGCCGGCGCCGTCAGGCGGCGCTCGCCGCCCGACACGAACGGCACCTTGTCGAGGAAGGCCTGTAGCGCATCGGCCCCATCGAGGCCCTCGAACTTGTCCCACTCGTGGCCGGGCCGCACCTTCATCTTCGTGCGGAAACCTTCCATCTGCGCTGGCGTCATCAGGCCGGCGTGGTTGTCCTTGTGGCCCGCCATCGGTAGGCCGAAACCCTTCACCGTGTAGCAGATGAAGCAGGTCGGCTTTTCCGGATCGGCGCCATGGAAGGCTTCCAGCAGCGCCGGCAGGTCGTGGCCGCCGAGATTGTTCATCAGCGCGGCGAGTTCGTCGTCGCTGCGGCTGGCGATCAACTTCGACACCGGGCCCCGATCGCCGATCTCGTCATTGAGACGCTTGCGCCACGCCGAGCCGCCGGCAAACACCAGCGCCGAATAGAGCGGGTTCGGACAGGTATCGATCCAGTGCCGGAGCTTGTCGCCGCCCGGCTCCTTGAACGCCGCCTGCTGCAGCGAGCCGTACTTCACGATGGCGACGTTCCAGCCAAAATTCTTGAACAGCTGTTCGTACCGTTCCCACAGGCCTTCCCGCACCACCGCGTCGAGGCTCTGGCGGTTGTAGTCGATGACCCACCAGCAATTGCGCAGGCCCTGCTTCCAGCCGTCGAGCAGTGCCTCGAAGATGTTGCCTTCGTCGAGTTCGGCGTCGCCGACCAGCGCCACCATGCGGCCGTCCGGGCGATCCTTGGCCCAGCCATGCGCCTTCACGTAGTCCTGCGTCAGCGACGAGAACAAGGTCTGCGCGACGCCCAAGCCCACCGAGCCGGTGGAGAAATCGACGTCGTCGGTGTCCTTGGTGCG
>JAHCKF010000046.1 GCA_026125925.1 Pseudolabrys sp. | reverse complement strand
TCAAGCCGCCTTGATGATGGAGATCTTGCCGTTGTTCTCGAGGATCGCTGCACGCACGTCGCCGATGTTGGAGCATCCCGAACTCCGCATCGCTTCGAGCAGTTCCTGCTTGGTGATCTTTTCTTTTTCCATCACCGGATCGATCGGCACGCCATCGCGCACCAGCACCTTCGGCACGCCCTCGATCAGGCGCGACGCCTTGCGGCTGCGCCAGCTGACATAGTTCAAGGCCTGCATGATGATGAACAAGGTCGAGGCGCAGATCATGGCCCCGATCACGGACTTGTCGTCGCCGATCAGGCCGTTCTGCACCGTCTCGCTGATGATCAACAGGATCAGAAGATCGAACGGCGCCAGCTCGCCGGTGTGCTTCTTGCCGAGGAAGCGAAACATCACGAACAGGAAGCCGTAGATCAGCACCGCGCGCGCGACGAGCGCCGTGGGGCTTTCGGTAAGGTCAAACACAGCCGGGCTCCTTCGGGCTGTCCAACGGCCCCGCCCGGCCGGCGGTTCCGTGGCGGAGACGTGCCCGGCCGCCAGGAGGCCAACAGAGGTCGCCCAGCCTAACGGGATGGTGGAAGGCGGTCGGGGGCGCTCGCCCGTTTGCACCGCACAATAAACAGAGCCCCACGCGGGCTCTATCTTCGGGCGAAACCGATCGGAGGCCTCAACGCTTAATATGCCACGAGATGGCAGGATTATCCTGCCTGGACGGTCTGCACCGCGCTTCCAATCGGCGACACCGGAGAGCGAAGATTGATAACGCCCCACTCGGCCGCCGGTTCAATGACGATGAGACAATATTTTCTAATGCGGCAGAGTTCGGTCGTGCTAATTCCGAAGCAATAGGGGGCGCACTTCTCCAATGGCCAACCGCGAGCTTGTCTCGACACCTCTGCTTATTACGGCGCCTCAGTGGCGGCAGATCGTCAATAGCGCTGTCGATACCGCGATTATCACCACCGACCCTGGCGGAAAAGTGACGAGCTGGAACGAAGGCGCCCACCGCCTGCTCGGCTGGGAAGAGCCCGAGATGCTCGGCCAAAGGCTGGACCGCCTGTTCACCGACACGGACCGGCAGAGCGGCACGCTGGCGCGCGAGTATATCGACGCGGCGGCCAAGGGCCGCGGCGGCGGTGAAGAAGGCTGGCGCCTGCGCAAGAACGGCACGCGCTTTTGGGCGACCGGCGAGATCACACCGATCCGCGGCGATGCCGGCGACATTATTGGCTACGTCAAGGTGCTGCGCGACCGCACCCAGAGCCGGGAGGCCGAAGAGAGGCTGCGCGAGGAACGACGCACCCTCGAGATCCTCAACCGCGCCGGCTCGGCGCTCGCGGCCGAGAACGACCTCGGCCGCGTCGTGCAGATCGTCACCGATGCCGGCGTCGAATTGTCCGGCGCCGAGTTCGGCGCGTTCTTTTACAATGTCGTTGCCGACAGCGGCGAGAGCTACATGCTCTACACTTTGTCGGGCGTGCCGCTGGAGGCGTTTTCCAAATTTCCGATGCCGCGCAACACCGACGTCTTCGCGCCAACCTTCACTGGCGAAGGCATCGTGCGCTCCGACGACATCACCAAGGATCCACGCTACGGCCGCAATGCGCCGCGTAAGGGCATGCCCGACGGCCATCTGCCGGTGCGCAGCTATCTCGCCGTGCCGGTGACATTGCGCTCCGGCGAGGTGATCGGCGGTCTTTTCTTCGGTCATGCCGACACCGGCGTATTCACCGAACTAGCCGAGCGCGGCATGGCGGGACTTGCCGCTGAGGCCGCCGTCGCCATCGACAATGCACGGCTCACTCTGGCCGCTCAACGCGAGATCGAGGAGCGCAAGCGCGCCGAAGCCGCGCTGCGCGATCTGAATGCGACTTTGGAGCGCCAGGTCGTCGAGCGAACGGAGGAGCTTCGCCTCAAGGACGAAGCGCTGCGCCAGGCGCAGAAGATGGAAGCGGTGGGCCAACTCACCGGCGGCGTCGCGCACGATTTCAACAACCTGTTGCAGATCATCATCGGCAATCTCGAAACGCTCGAACGCAATCTTCCGGAGACCTCCGGCCGGCTGCATCGCGCGGTGCAGAGCGCGATGAACGGTGCGCGCCGCGCCGCTTCACTTACGCGCCGGCTGCTGGCCTTCTCGCGCCGCCAGCCGCTCGATCCGAAGCCGATCGACGTCAATGTTCTCGTCACCGGCATGTCGGAGCTGCTGCACCGTTCGCTCGGCGAGACCATCGAAACCGAAACGGTGCGGGCCGCGGGCCTGTGGCGCGTCGAGGTAGACGCCAACGAACTCGAGGCAACGATACTCAACCTCGCGGTCAACGCGCGCGACGCGATGAAATCGGGCGGCCGCCTCACCATCGAAACGGCGAACGCCTATATCGACGAGGCCTATGCGGCGGGCCAGGCCGAAGTCACGCCCGGCCAATACGTCTCAATCTCGATTTCCGACACCGGCGAAGGCATGAACGCCGACACTATGGCGCGCGCCTTCGAGCCGTTCTTCACGACCAAGCCGGTCGGCCGCGGCACCGGACTCGGCCTCAGCCAGGTCTACGGCTTCGTCAAACAGTCGGGAGGCCACGTCAAACTCTACTCGGAGCCCGGGCAAGGCACCACGGTTCGCATCTATCTGCCGCGCTGGGAGGGCGATGTCGAACCGGTGGAGCAGCAACAGGACACGCCCGTTCCTGAAGGCGAGCGCGAAGAGACCATTCTCGTGGTCGAGGACGACGATGATGTGCGCGCCTTCTCGGTCGAGTCGCTGCGCGAGCTGGGCTATCGCGTCATCGAAGCTCATGACGGCGCCGCCGCGCTGCGCCTGCTCGAACGACAGCCGCGCATCGACTTGCTCTTCACCGACGTGGTGCTGCCCGGCGGCTTGACCGGCGCGCAGGTCGCGGCGCAGGCTCGCGCGATGCGCTCCGACCTCAAGGTGTTGTTCACGACCGGTTACGCACGCAATGCCATTGTCCACCATGGCAGGCTGGACAAGGGTGTGCAGCTCCTCACCAAGCCGTTCTCGTTTAAGGATCTGGCGGCCAAGGTCCGCGACATCCTTGACAATTCGATCGGGCTGGCGGAGCCATGACAGTCGCCTCTCGGCCCGGCAAAGGCGGCGGCGATGGCCAACATCTCAAATAGGATTCGTCTGTTCAACGACTCCTATCGCCTTGCGTGGCAACTACTGACGGTGAACGGCGAAAAGACCGCGCCGCGCGATCTGCCGGTACGCCTGAGCGACAACATCCGCGCGCTGATCAATGCCGGCTATGACGACGCCGACGCCATCGTCGCCGAGGTCGTGCGTCGCATGAGCTGACGGTTGCGCCGCTTCACTGCGGCGGCAGACCGGCCGCAACCATCGCCTGGAGAATCGGTGCTGCGGCCCGAAGGAAGGTCGGACTGGCATTCTTCGTCGGCGGCGAGACATTAAGCAGCGTCGTGCCGGGCCGCAGTCGCAGCCCCTGCTGCATCGCGGCTTTAGCCTGCTCTATCCGGCCCGACTGTGCGTAGGCGGCGGCCAGCAGCATGTGCGAGCGTCCGCTCGCGGCGGTGATGGCGATCGAGCGCTCCAGCCACGGCACCGCCTCTTGCGGATGCCCCAGCAGCAGGTTGGCGTAGCCGACGCCGAGCAGCCAGGTCCAACGTGACACCGGTGGCGTGTCGAAACGATCGGCTTGCTGGAACGTCGCCAGCGCATCCTCCAGACGGCCGAGGTTGATCTGGCCAAGGCCGATGAGATAGAGCGCGCCGCCGTTCCAGGGATCGAAATCGAGAATGCGCGCACAGGTGACGAGACTGTCGACGAACTGGTTGGTCGCACTGAGAAAGCGGCAGTAGGACTCCAGCACCGCGACGGAATTCGGCTTGGCGCGCAGGGCACGCTCCAGCGTCGCCTTGGCCTGGGCCTCGGCGGCGATCGCTTCCTCCGGGCTGAACCAGACCATCTGAATGCCGCGCAGTTGCAACGCCGCCAGCGCAACGGCGATGTCGATATTATCAGGGTCGTCGGCGAGCGCCTTTTTCAGCATGGCCTGGGCCATGCCGAAACGTTCGCGCGACGTCTGCTTGATCGAAGCGACCGCCTGTTCGATGGCGACCTTTGCATCGCCCATCGATCCACTCGGCGTCGGCGAAGCCTGCCCCCCTTCCAGGATTTCATTGAGACGCCGCGCCAGCTTGTAACCCGTGCCCGCGGCGAGCCGGGTTTGCAGGAGCTGCGTATCGGGTTCGTCGACGCCGACCGAGGCCGCCGCCACCGATTGGACCTCGCCGGTCGCGGTCCTGATCATGCGCGCGCGCAAGGTCCATGCCCCCTCGCCGCGCTGCAGCTCGCCGCGCACTTCAAAGTCAGGCAACACGGATGGCGCGGACACCACCTCGGCACGCCCCGCGGCCGGTCGCGACGCGATCACCCGGATGTTGTCAATCTTGGCGAAACCATCGGACAGGCGGTCGGTGACCTCCCGCGCCATCGCCGCGCCGCGCGCATCACCGGTGGCATCAACGATCGGCATCACCGCGACGACCGGCGGCGTGGCCGTGAACAGCAGCTTCGGCCGCAGCGCCGGAGCGGCAAAGGCCAGACCGATGACCCCGCAAAGCACGCCGGCTACGGCCATTGCCGCCCATTTGTACCGGCGCAGGAGAAACCCCGGCGATGGCGCCGGCGGAGCGACGGTTTGGGCAGGCGGCGGCGGGGCAGCCTGTTCGATGGCAGTCGGCGCTGCCCGCTCAGCGGAAGGTGGCCGGTCGCCAGCCGCCACGGCCGAAACCTCGAGCGTAAAGAGATAGCCGCCGCCGGAGGCCAGCTTGACCAGTTGGCGGCGCTCGTCGCCGAGCGCGGTGCGGATTTCCCGAATGCATTGAAACAGACTGTCTTCGCTGACGTGGACCTTGGGCCACAAGGTCTCCATCAGCTCCTGTTTGCTCAGGACGCGGCCGGGATTGGCGGCGAGCAGGCGCAGCATGTCGAAGGTCTTCGGCCGCAGCTTGATGGGCGCGCCGTCCGGCCCGCGTAATTCCGCGCGCGGCCCATCGAGCTCGAAGCCGGCAAAACGAAAGATCATTACCCACCCGCGGTTCTCTGACCGCCCCCGGCGCAGACCGGGTCAAAATGTCTCAAATCGCGGCAACGGACAATGGGCTTGCCCCGGGCCGCAATGG
Organism: Pseudolabrys sp.; assembly: GCA_026125925.1. The sequence goes on along the minus strand of JAHCKF010000046.1, from coordinate 8,581 downwards.
CAAGGCGTGCCATTGATGAGTTACAGCGTGCGTCGATTGGCCAGGGCCTGCAGCGTCACCGCGTCGCCTTTTGGTCGGAATTGCGACTGCCTTGACTGTTCTTCAGCCATTTTCTTATGTAACATCAATCGTTTTTATCGTTACTCCACAGGCCGGGATGTCGTCAGCGCTGGGCATTATTCATGGGACCTTCGGCCGTGTCGCCCTGCTCGACATGGACCGTTCGCTCGTGCGCCATGCCCATCCGCACTGCCATGTGCTGATCAAGGCGGAGGGTGCCGACACCCAGTTCGCCGTCGGCGATCATCTGGTGCAGCTCACTGATTCCCAGGCCGTGCTGATCAACACCTGGGAGCCGCACGCCTACGTGCATTATCCCGAACGGCCGCGCACCATTATTCTGGCGCTCTATATCGAGCCCGAATGGCTCAAGGTCTTCCGGCCGAACTGGGCGGCGAGCGGCGCGCCGGGCTTCTTCGAAAAGCCGGCGGGCGAGCTGTCGCCGCGCATCCGGCGGCTGTCGATGGATCTGGCGGCGATGATGCTGGTCGATCCCGGCGCCGGGCCCGAACAGGAGCAGTTGCTGTCCGACCTGATGATCTCGGTCATCGAGCGTTTCACGCCATGGCGAACGCTGTCGCACAGCCTCGCCGACATCGAGCGCAACCGCGACCGCTTCGACTGGCGCATCCGCCGCGCCGTGATGCTGATGCGCGCCGAGCCGCAGCGGGCGAGCGACGTCGATGCGCTGGCGCGCGAGGCCGGCCTGTCGCGCGCGCATTTCTACCGGCTGTTCGAGCGCTCCACCCGCATGACGCCGCACGTCTATCTCAACCTGCTGCGCATGGAGATGGCGGTGGAATCGGTTGTGCACAGCGACCACAGCTTCGCCATGGTCAGCGACCGCCTCGGTTTCAGCGCGCCGGGGCACTTCACGCGTTTCTTCCGCGATCACGCCGGCGTGACGCCGAGCGAGTTCCGCCAGGTCGCACGCATGGGTGCGCCCGCCGGCGCCTGAGCCCCCGGCAAATGAGATTCCTCGGTAAGTCCTGAGACAGCATGGCATCGTCACCCGGTGCCGGCCGTGAAAGCTTGCCCACGCACGCGCCATCCGAAGAGCGCGTCCGAGGGACCGTCCGGGAATGTCGTCAGTTGCCAACAGCACCACATGGTGCGGCCAGTCAGTCGAGCGCGTCGAGGACGCCGCGCTGCTGACCGGGCGTGGCCGCTTCATCGACGACCTGCCGACGAAGGCCGGCACCTTGCACGCCGCCATCCTGCGCTCGCCGCACGCTCATGCCCGCATCGCCGCCATCCGCCTCGATGCCGCGCGCGCGCTGCCCGGCGTCGCCGCGGTGCTGACCGGCGATGACATCCGCAAGCTATCGTCAAGCCTCGTCGTCGGCGTCAAGGCGCCTGTCGAATGCTGGCCCATCGCCACCGACCGCGTGCGCTATGTCGGCGAGCCGGTCGCCGTCGTCGTCGCGACAAGCCGCTACGTCGCCGAGGACGCGCTCGATCTCATCGACATCGACTACGAGCCGCTGCCCGCCATTGTCGATCCCGCCGCCGCGCTCGAGCCGGCCGCGGCCGTGCTGCATGACGGCCTCGGCTCCAACCTCGCCAGCGAGCGCAGCTTCCGTTACGGCGATCCCGAGCAGGCCTTCGCCGATGCCGCGCATCGCATCGCCGTCACCATCCGTTATCCGCGCAATTCCTGCACGCCGATGGAGACCTACGGTCTCGTCGCCGAATACGACGCCGGCGAGGACGCCTACGACGTGCTCGCCAACTTCATGGGGCCGTTCAGCCTGCATGCCGTGATGGCGCGTGCGCTCAAAGTGCCGGGCAACCGCTTCCGCCTGCGCACGCCGCCGGATTCCGGCGGCAGCTTCGGCGTCAAGCAAGGCGTCTTCCCCTATGTCGTATTGATGGGCGTCGCCGCGCGCGTCACCGGCCAGCCGGTGAAGTGGATCGAGGACCGCCTCGAACATCTGGCCGCTTCGGTCTCCGCCACCAACCGCGTCACCACGCTGCAAGCCGCCGTCGATACGCAAGGCCGCGTGCGTGCGCTCGCCTGGGATCAGCTCGAAGATGTCGGCGCCCATATCCGCGCGCCGGAGCCGGCCACGCTGTACCGCATGCACGGCAATCTCACCGGCGCCTACGACATTCGCCACGTCTCGGTGCGCAACCGCGTCGTACTCACCAACAAGACGCCGACCGGCCTCAACCGCGGCTTCGGCGGCCCGCAGGTCTATTACGCGCTCGAACGGCTGATGCAGCGCATCGCGGTCGAGCTCAAGCTCGATCCCGTCGACGTCATCCGCCGTAATCTCATCCCATCGGGCGCCTTCCCCTATCGCACTGCGACCGGCGCGCTGCTCGACTCCGGCGATTACGTCAAAGCCTTCGAGATCGCGCTTGAGGACGGCGCATTCGCGGAACTGCGCGAGCGCCAGACCAAGGCACGTGCCGAAGGGCGCATTTACGGCATCGGTCTCACTGCGGCGGTCGAGCCCAGCGTGTCGAACATGGGCTACATCACCACCGTTCTGACGCCGGAAGAGCGCCGCAAGGCCGGGCCGAAGAACGGCGCGCAGGCGAGCGCCACCGTCTCGCTCGACCCGCTCGGCGGTGTCACCGTTCATGTGTCCTCGGTGCCGCAGGGCCAGGGCCATCGCACCGTGCTGGCGCAGATCGTCGCCGACGATCTCGGCCTCAAGCCCGCCGACATCCGCGTCGTCATCGATTTCGATTCCGCGCGCGATGCCTGGTCGATCGCCTCCGGCAATTATTCGAGCCGCTTCGCCGCCGCGGTCGGCGGCGCCGCCAAGCTCGCCAGCGGCAAGATCAAGACCAAGCTCGCGCGCATGGCCGCGGCGCAGCTCAATATCGGCGCCGATGACATCGAATTCGCCGCCGGCAAGGTGCGGGCGCGCGGCAATCCCGACAACGCGCTGCCTTTCTCGCGGCTCGCCGCCACCAGCCACTGGTCGCCGGGCCTGGTGCCGGAAGAAAACCAGGCTTTGCGCGAGACCGCATTCTGGTCGCCGCCCGAACTGACGGCGCCGACCGAGAACGACGAGATCAATTCGTCGCTGTGCCACGGCTTTATCTTCGATTTCTGCGGCATCGAGATCGACCGCGTCACCGGCGCGGCGCGCATCGACAAATACGTGACGATGCACGACTGCGGCACCATCCTGCACCCCGGCATGGTCGCCGGTCAGGTCACCGGCGGCTTCGCCCACGCGGTCGGCGCGGCGCTCTACGAAGAGTATGCCTATGCCGAAGACGGCAGCTTTCTTACCGGCACCTTCGCCGACTATCTGGTGCCGACCGCGATGGAAATCCCGACGCCGGTCATCCTGCACTATGAGACGCCGTCGCCCTTCACGCCGCTCGGCGCCAAGGGCGTTGGCGAAGGCAACTGCATGTCGACGCCGGTGTGCCTAGCCAATGCGGTTGCCGACGCGCTCAATATCGAGTCCATCGAACTGCCGCTGACGCCGGCCAAGCTCGCCGCGCACATTCACGGCACTGAGAGCGCGCCGCCAAAAATGCAGGCGGCCACGCCCGTCATCGGCCAGATCGGCACGCGACAAGGGCGCGCGCTGCACGGTGCCGGCGAAGCGCATGTCGCTGCCGCGCCCGATGCCGTCTGGCGCATGCTGCTCGACCCTGACACGCTCGCCGCCGTCATTCCCGGCGCGCACGGCGTCGAGAAGCTGTCCGACACGCATTTCCGCGCCGACGTCACGCTCGGCGTCGGCCCGGTCACCGGCCGCTACAAGGCCGACATCCAACTCTCCGATCTTGACGCGCCGCGCGCCGTCACGCTTACCGGCATTGTGACCGGCGCGCTGGGCGATGCCCGCGGCGCCGGCCGCATCACGCTGACGCCGAACGCAACCGGCACAACGGTCGCCTACGACTACGACGCCGCGATCGGCGGCAAGGTCGCCTCCATCGGCGGCCGCCTGCTCGACGGTGCCGCCAAGGTCGTCATCCGGCAGTTCTTCGCCGCGCTAGTGCGTCACACCGGCGGCGCGCCGGCGAAACGTGGCTTCTTCGCTCGCCTGTTCGGGAGGGACGCATGAAACCCGCCCGCTTCGATTACGTCCGCGCCGCCGACCTCGCCGAGGCGCACAGTGCGCTCGCCGAATACGGCAACGACGCGCGGGTTATCGCCGGCGGCCAGACCTTGATGCCGATGCTGTCGATGCGGCTGGTGCGGCCGAAGGTCGTCGTCGACATCATGCATCTTTCGGCGCTGCGCGGCATCGAGACAAACGGCAACACCATCCGCATCGGCGCGGCCGTGCGGCAGGCCGAATTGCTGGCTTGGCCCGATCTTGCCGAGCATCTGCCACTGCTCGACGCCGCCCTGCCCTGGGTCGGCCACGCCCAGACGCGCAGCCGCGGCACGGTGTGCGGTTCCGCCGCGCATGCCGATCCCAGCGCCGAGATTCCGCTGTGCCTCCTGGCGCTCGATGCCGCCATCGAATTGTCGTCGCGCCGCGGCCGCCGCCGCGTTGCGGCCGCCGAGTTCTTTACCGGCATGATGACGACGTCGCGCGCCGAGAACGAACTGATCGAAGCTTTGCACATTCCGGCAAGACAGGCCGGCGCGGGCTACGCGTTCAAGGAGTTCGGCCGCCGTCATGGCGATTTCGCCATCGTCGCCTGCGCCGCGATCGTCACCGCGGCCAATATCCGCCTTGCGATTGGTGGCGTCGCCGACCGGCCGGTAATGCGTGACCTTGGCGCGATCGACGGCAAGCAGCTCGACGAGGCCCTCGACGCTTTCGCCTGGGCGCTCGACGCGCGCGACGACCTGCATGCGACCGCGCGCTATCGCCGCGAGCTGGTGCGTCAGATGGGTCGCGAAACCATCGAGGAGGCGCGCGCATGCCGCGACTGAGCGCCGCCGAGCGTCACACGGTGCGCTTCACCCTCAACGGCCGCGCGGTCGAGGCGCCGGCTGAGCCGCGCATGCTGCTCACCGACTTCCTGCGCCACGAGCTGGGCGCGACCGGCACGCATGTCGGCTGCGAGCACGGCGTCTGCGGCGCCTGTACCGTCGAGATCGACGGCGTCCCCGCGCGCTCCTGCCTCACGCTGGCGGTGCAGGCCGACGGCGCCACGATCCGCACCGTCGAAGGCCTCGCCCCCGAGCCTGGTCGGCTGTCGGTGCTGCAGGAGGCGTTCCGCCGCCATCACGCCTTGCAATGCGGATTCTGCACCGCCGGCATCCTGATGTCGCTCGACAACTACCTGCGCCGGCAGCCGGACCCGAGCGAACCCGAGCTGCGCGAATTTCTCGGCGGCCACATCTGCCGTTGCACCGGTTACGTCCCCATCGTGGCTGCGGCCATGGATGCGGCAAGAAGACTGCGGGAGCCCCCTTCCGATGTTTGATCTCGGCAACAGCTTTCTCGGCAGCGCCGAGCGCGACCCCGGCGCGCTCGCCATCGTCGATGGCGACATGCGCTTGACCTACGCCGAATGGTACGCGCGCATCTCGGCGGTCGTCGCGGCGTTCGACGAGCTCGGCCTGATGCCGGGCGACCACGTCGTCACCGTGCTGCAGAACCGCTGGGAAGCCGCCACGCTCCATTGGGCCTGCCAGTTCGCCGGCATCGTCATCACGCCGGTCAATTGGCGATCGAAGGCCGACGAGATCGATTTCTGCGTCGAAAATTCCGAGGCCAAGGCGGTGGTGTTCGAGGCGGTCTCGGCGGACGCCACCCGCCTCTCTACCGAGGCTCAATCGCGGACCCGCATCGCGATCGATGCCGCGCAGGGCGATGAAATCGAGTTCGCCGGAATGCTGGAGCGTCAGGCACCGCCGGCACAACCGCGCGTCGGAGCCGACGCCTGGTCGGTGATGCTTTACACGTCCGGCACCACGGCCAAGCCGAAGGGCGTGCCGCGCCGCCAGCGCGCCGAGCGCGCCGCGGCCATCGCCCATGTCGCGCAGAACCAATATGCCTCCGCCGAACGCACCCTCGGCGTCATGCCGCTCTATCACACCATGGGCGTGCGCTCTCTGCTCGCCATGTCGCTGATCGGCGGCGCCTTCATCTGCCTGCCGCGCTTCGATGCCGCCAAAGCGCTGAAGCTGATCGAGGCCGAGAAGATCACCAATCTCTATCTCGTGCCGACGCTGTATCATGACCTGATCCATCACGACGTCTTCGTCGGGACGAACATCTCCTCGGTACGCAAGCTCGGTTTTGCCGGCGCCTCGATGACCGACGGACTGTTGAAGGAGCTGAATGCCGCCTTCAAGCCGGATTTGTTCGTCAATCACTACGGCTCTTCCGAGATCTACACTTTCACCATCGACCAGAACGCGCCGAAAAAGCCCGGCTCGGCCGGCCGCGCCGGCATCAATCAGCGCATTCGTGTGGTGAAGCTCAGTGCCGCCGGTCCGGACGACGCGGCCGCCGTCGGCGAGGAAGGCGAGATCATCGCCCATCTCGGCAGCGACGAGGCCTTCGAAGGCTACTGGCGCCGCCCGGAATCGGACGCCAAGGCGCTGCGTCAGGGTTGGTACTTCACCGGCGACACCGGCTACGTCGACGAGGACGGCGACCTGTTCGTCACCGGACGCGCCGACGACATGATCATCACCGGCGGCGAGAACGTCTCGCCAGTCGAGATCGAAAGCTGCCTGTCGCTGCACCCCGCGGTCTCGGAAGTGGCCGTGGTCGGCCTGCCGCATGAGCGCTGGGGCAAGATCATCGCCGCCTTCATCAAGCGCAACGGCCCGGTCACGGATCAGGAGCTCGACGACTTCTGCCGTACCTCCGGGCTCGCCAACTTCAAGCGCCCACGACAATACGTTTTCGTCAACGAGATCCCGAAATCGCCGGTCGGAAAGCTCCTGCGCCGCAAGCTGGTCGCAGGCGAGTTCGCGCCCGAAGGTCAACAAGGAACTGCAGCATGAGCGTTATGTCTTTCCCCGATCCGCGTCTGGCCAAGCTCAACGGCTTCTCGGTCGCATTCAACGAGGCCGAGCAGCGCGCGGACATCGTGCTGCACCGGCCTCCGCTCAACGTCATCGAAATGCCACAGCGCGACCAGCTTCGGCTGGTTTTCGAGGCGCTCGACGAAGACGAGCGGGTGCGCGTCATCGTGCTGCGCGCGGTCGGCGAGCATTTCTCCTCCGGCGGCAACATCAAGGGCTTCATGGAAGCCTCGCCGGAGCATGTTTCCAAGCTCGCCTGGAACATGGCCGCGCCTGCGCGCTGCGCCAAGCCGGTGATCGCTGCCAATCGCGGCTATTGCTTCGGCGTCGGCTTCGAGATCTCGCTCGCCTGCGATTTCCGCATCGTCTCGGAAACCTGCCAATACGCCCTGCCCGAGCAGAAGCTTGGCCAGATCCCGGGCTCCGGCGGTTCGGCGCGGCTGCAGAAGATGGTCGGCATCACCCGCACCAAGGACATCGTGATGCGCAGCAAGCGCATTCCCGGCAAGCAAGCCTATGACTGGGGCGTCGCCACCGAATGCGTTGCCGACGACAAGCTGGAGGCCGCGACCGACGCACTCGTCGATGAGCTGCTGACCTTCTCGCCGATCGCGCAGCGCACCGCCAAGAAGCTGCTCAACGACACCGAAGACTCCACGCTCGCCATCGCCATCGAATTGGAAGGCCATTGCTACAGCCGCCTGCGGCAGTCGCACGACTTCAAGGAAGGCGTCGAAGCCTTCCACGCCAAGCGGCCGGCGAAGTTCACCGGGACCTAACTGGAAGACAGCGGCAGACGCCGCAACCAACAAACCCAAGGGAGGATAATGATGACCTACAAGACAACGATACTGGCGACGCTACTCGCCGCCACGGCGCTGACCGGCGCGCAGGCGGCCGATCCGATCAAGATCGGCGTGGTGACGCCGCTGTCCGGCACCTATGCCGGCATCGGCCAGCAGGTGCGCTGGGGTCTCGAGCTGGCCACCAAGGAAGTGAATGCGGCCGGCGGCATCGCCGGTCGTCAGGTCGAGTTGATCTTCGAGGATGAGGAAGCCAACCCGTCCGTCGCCGTGCAGAAGGCCGACAAGCTTTTCCAGGTGAACAAGGTCGATTTCCTTACCGGTACGGTGAATTCCGGCTCGACGCTGGCCGTCGGCCAGGTCGCCGAGCGCGCCGGCAAGCTGATCGCCACCACGGTCTCCTTCGCCGACTCCATCACCGGCGACAAGTGTTCGCCCAATGTGTTCCGCGTCAATGCCCGCGCCGGGCAGCAGTCCTCGGCGCTGGCGGTGTGGCTGTCGAAGGACAAGCCGAAGGCTAACGTGTTCTATCTCGGCCCGGACTACGAAATGGGCCGCTCGACGGTCGCGGCCTTCAAGTCGGCGGCCGAGAAGGTCGGCGCCAAGTCGTCCGGCGAGGTGTTCGCGCCGCTCGACAGCAAGGACTACACCCAGTATTTCGGCCAGCTTCGCTCGGCGCGGCCCCAGGTGCTCTACACCTCGGTCGCCGGCAACGACACCGTGCGCCTGCTGACGCAGATGCAGGAGTTCGGGTTGCTGAACAACCTCACCGTGGTCGGCGCCTCCGGCACCGTGACGG
>JAHCKF010000459.1 GCA_026125925.1 Pseudolabrys sp. | reverse complement strand
CTTGTCGCCGCGGTCGTGGTTTAGGATCACGCCGGCCACGGTGGCGCCCGACACGGTCGGCACGCCGACCTGCGGATTGTCCCCGCCGACCAGCAAAACTTCACCAAATTCAATCACATCGCCCGGCTCACCCGCCTGACGGTCGATCCGGATCACATCTTCAGCCACAACGCGGTACTGCTTACCGCCGGCCTTGATGACTGCGAACATCGTTTTTTTCCTTCGTGTTCAAACCCGCGCCTCAAGGCCAAGCGGCCCTGGACCGGCTTCTTGTCAGTCGATTTGTTGTTTGGATTCAGGGGCTTGACGCACCCTGAACAAAGTATGCGGACCTGAAAAGGCCCGCAGACGGCCGGTTTATGCCGGGAAAAGGGGTCAAATGTCAAGGAAACAGGCGGGTTTGGCAACCCTGGCCTGGTGCGGTCCTTAACGCCTCAGTCCACCGTCACCGGCGCCGGGGAGCCGTTTTCCGCCTCGCTGTTGTGGGCCAGCCGGTAGCCGACGCCCAGTTCGGTCACCAGAATTTTTGGCGAATCCGGGGTCGGCTCGATCTTCTGGCGCAGCTTGCGCACGAAGATGCGCAGATAATGCGTGTCCTGCATGTGGATCGAGCCCCAGACCTCCTTGAGCAGGTGCTGGTGGGTGACGACGTTGCCTGCGTGCTGGGCGAGCACCTGCAGCAGCCGGTACTCCTTCGGCGTCAGGGTCAGGCGCTGGCCGTTGAGCGTCACCGCCCGGGCGGCGAGGTCGATGGTCAGCGGCCCGACCGTGACCGAGGGCTCGCCCGAGGCGGCCCGCGACTGCCGGCGCAGCGCGACGCGCACCCGCGCCATCAATTCGGCGATGCCGAAGGGCTTCACGACATAGTCGTCGGCGCCCAGTTCGAGCAGCCGCACCTTCTGCGCCTCGGCCGATCGCACCGACAGCACGATGATCGGCACCGTCGACCAGGAGCGGATGCGCTCGACGACCTCGGAGCCGTCAATGTCGGGCAGACCGAGATCGACGATGACGATGTCGATCGGCCGCAACGTTGCGGCGCGGATGGCCTCGTTGCCGGTCCCGGCTTCGTGTACGACGAAACCGTTGAGTTCGAAGCCGGTGCGCAGGAATCGACGAATCTGGATTTCATCGTCGACAATCAGAACGATCGGGGATGGCTCACTCATCGGAGTCGCTTTCCATGGGGTGAACGGCGGCCTGCGCCACCGGAAGTTCAATCGCCATCGTCGTGCCCTTGCCGGGGCCTTCGCTGACGGCGTTCATCTTGCCGCCATTGGCGGCAATGAATGATTTGGCGATCCAGAGACCGAGACCCGAACCGCTGGTGACGGCGGCGACGCGATCGCCGCGGGCGAAACGATCCCAGATCTGCGGCTGCTCGGCCGCGGTGAGGCCGGCGCCTTCATCGCTCACACTCAGCACCATGCGCCCGTCGCGGGCGCGTGCGGCCACCGAGATGGCGGTGCCGGGCGGCGAATATTTGGCGGCATTGTCGAAGATCTGCACCAGCGCCTGCTTCACCAGCACCGGATCGACATGAACCAGCGGCAGATCGTGCGCGAGGTTGAGCACGAGCTTATGGCCGGCGAGCCGCTTGCGGCAGCGTTCCAGCGCGGTGTCGAGAATGTCACGCGGATCGGCCCATTCGAGATTGGGTTTGACGCCGTTCGAAGAAATGCGCGTGGCGTCGATCAGGTTTTGGATATCGTCATTGAGACGCTCGGCTTCGGTGCGCACGTCGGACACCAGCGCCTGCAGCTTCGGTTCGCCGGCGAGCGCCGGTGCGCCGCCCAGTACCGTGGCGGCGCCGAGAATGGAAGCGAGCGGCGTGCGCAGCTCGTGGCTGACCGAGCCGATCAGCGCCTCGCGCAATTGATCGGTCTGCGAGCGCATGCGCGCTTCGTTGATGGCTTGCGCGATGCCGAGCCGCTCCAGCGTCGCGGTGGCATCGGCGAGCACGTTGTCGACGCGCACCCGCATCTCATCGATGTTGTTCCTGGATGGCTGGCCGAGATTGATGGCGACCACACCGAATTCCGGGCTCTTCGGCGACACCTGGCGCACCATCCAGATATCGCCATTGGCGGCCGTGACGCTGGCGACGCCGGCACCGGCACGACCCGCCGCGCCGGATTGATCCAGGGCGGCGATCTGGGCGAAGACGTGCTGGGGCAGGGCGTTGCCGGTGCGTTGCGCCGCGGCCG
>JAHCKF010000458.1 GCA_026125925.1 Pseudolabrys sp. | reverse complement strand
GGAGAAAGACGATGGACAAGATTCCGATGACCGCCGCGGGCTACGCCGTGCTGGAGCAGGAGCTCAAGCACCGCCAGTCGGTCGAACGCCCGCGTATCATCCAGCAGATCACCGAGGCGCGCTCCCACGGCGACCTCTCGGAGAATGCCGAATATCACGCGGCCAAGGAGCAGCAGTCGCTGAACGAGGGCGCGATCGCCGAACTCGAGGACAAGCTGGCGCGCGCCGACGTCATCGACGTGTCGAAACTGTCGGGCGACACCATCACCTTCGGCGCCACCGTGACGCTGATCGACGAGGACACCGAGGAGAAGAAGGTGTGGCAGATCGTCGGCGAGCCGGAAGCCAATGCCAAGGCCGGCAAGATCTCCGTCACTTCGCCGATGGCGAAGGCGCTGATCGGCAAGGCCAAGGGGGCCTCGATCGAGGTCAACGCCCCCGGCGGCGCCAAAGGCTACGAGATCAAGAAGGTGGAGTGGAAGTAGCCGCCCGGCTCGGCAGTCTTCGATACGCCCCGTCAAATGCCCGGCTTCGGCCGGGCATTTTGCATTTGGACGGGGCCGCATGATTTTTTCTCTTTTAGTTGTATTGTGTAATTTTTCGTGTTTTAGTTGTATACAGGTCATACTGAAAGCTGTGCGAGTGGCCGGCCATGGTCGGACAGGCGGAGCGAACAATCACGGTTGCGATGCCGTCGCCGCGCGCGGCCGACGTTGTCGGCGCGCTGGGATTGACCAAGCTATGGCGAGACACGCAGGGCGATCCGCGTATCCGCATTGCCTTACTGGACGGGCCGGTGGACCTCGACCACGCTTGCTTCGCCGGCAGGCGCATTTCGCGCTTGCCGACCCTCGCCGAAGCCGCGGGCGACGACAGTCCAGCCTGCCGCCACGGCACCCATGTTGCGAGCCTCATATTCGGGGGCCACGACAGCGCGGTTACCGGTGTCGCGCCGGGCTGCACCGGGTTGGCGCTGGCTGTTTTTTCCTCGGGCAGCGATACGACACCGGCACCGTGTTCGCAGCTCGATTTGGCTCGCGCGATCCTTCAGGCCGTCGAGGCCGGCGCGCACATCATCAACATCAGCGGCGGCCAACTGACGACCTCCGGCGAGTCCGAGCCGATGCTCGACCACGCGATCGCGGCCTGCGCCGATGCCAACGTGCTGGTGGTTGCCGCGGCCGGCAATGACGGCTGCGAGTGCCTGCACGTTCCCGCCGCGCTCAACAACGTACTTGCTGTCGGCGCTTGCGATCATAATGATCAGCCGATCGACGCCAGCAACTGGGGCGCAACTTATCGGCAGCAAGGCGTCCTGGCGCCCGGAACAAACATCTTGGGCGCCCTGCCCGGCCAGCAAGTCGGGTTGAAAAGTGGCACCAGTTTCGCGACGCCGCTTGTGACTGGCGTTGCCGCGCTGCTGCTGAGCACGCAGCTCAAGCGCGGTGAAGCGCCGGACCCGCGCGCCGTCCGTGCCGCGCTGATCGCAAGTGCGTTTCCATGCGATCCGCAGCAAATCCGCGACTGCCGCCGCTTTCTCGCCGGACGGATCAACCCGGCCGGCGCTCTCGATTTTATCAGCGCACACATCACACCGAGTGGGGGAGTATCCGACATGAGCGACACAGCCGCACTGATGCCGAACTCGTCGTCAGAACGGAACGAAGCAATCGCGCCCAACATCGTCAATGAAATGCCCGGCATCGCGCCGCCGGAAACCCGCGTTTTCGCTTCGGAAGCGCTCGCGCCGGATCAGCCGGCGTCAATGCCGCAGCGAGTCTCGCCGAGCGCGACGACGTTGCCCGACGGAGTGAACCTGTCCGATTGCGGCTGCGGCTGTGGTGGTGGCGGCGGCGGCGGCGGCGGCGGCAAGGAAAGCTGCTCATGCGGCGGCAACAAGACTGTGCAACTCGTCTATGCGCTTGGCAAGCTCGGCTTCGATTTCGGGACCGAGGCGCGCCGCGACCGCTTCATCCAGTATATGGGCGATACGGCGGCGCCTTACGATCCTGTCAGACTCGGCGCTTATCTCAATGACAATCCGGATGAGGCCGCTTCGCTGATCTGGACGCTTAATCTCGACGCCACGCCGGTCTACGCCATCGTACCGTCGGGACCATTCGCCGAGATGGGTTATCGCCGGCTGCGCGAGGTGCTTGAGGGTCAGACCAAGAAGGACGGCGTCGAGATGGTGTCGGTGCCGGGCTATGTCGGCGGCAGCGTTACGCTGATGTCGGGA
>JAHCKF010000457.1 GCA_026125925.1 Pseudolabrys sp. | reverse complement strand
TGCTCGACCGCAAGCTCACCTTGTCGGCGCAGTGGTCGGCGGTCGCGGCCAATAACGACGTGCCGGCGGGTTATCTGCCGTCGACCTCGTACAACCTGGTCAATCTCTACGCGACCTACCAGCCGACCAAGGACGTCACGGTCAATCTCGGCATCGACAACGTGTTCAACGAATACTACCGGCCGTACGCCATTCCCGGCTCATCCAGCGACGGCACGTCGCAGAACGACGCGCTGTGGACCAGCGCCGGACCGGGCGTCACCTACAAGGCCGCGCTCAAGGTTCACTTCGGAGGTGTATGATCGCATGAACCGCCGGATTGAAATGTCTGCCACACGAACCCGCGCCAGCAAGCGCCAGCCACAGGGGTAACGCCATGTCTCAGTTTATCGCCATGAACCGCTTCAAGGTGAAGAAGGGATCCGAGGAAGCTTTCGAGAATGTCTGGTCGAGCCGCGAATCCTATCTCGACCGCATGCCGGGCTTTGTCGAATTCCACCTGCTCAAGGGCCCGGAAGCCGAGGACCACACTCTCTATTCGTCGCACACGGTGTGGCAGAGCAAGGCGAATTTCGAGGCCTGGACCAAGTCGGATGAGTTCCGCGCATCCCACGCTCGCGCCAGCAACACCTCGAGCAACGCGCCGCTCTATCTCGGCCATCCGCAATTCGAAGGCTTTGAGGTCAAGCTGACGCAGACCAACAAGAAAATCGCGGCGGCCTGAGCGAGCACGCCATGTCCGACACATTGACGGCGGCGCCCGATCTCAAAGCCAAACTCGAGGCCGAGCCGGGCGTCGTCATTGAAACTTTCGCCGCCGAAAACGGCGTCACCTGCCGCGCCGTCGTCGAGGCGATGCCGGCGTCGATGATCCGCTTCGTCAAGGACGACTTCGCCACCACGGCGGCTTTCGTCGCGATGATGGGCGACGTCGCCCAATGGGGCGACGTCACCTTTATCGTCCACACCGAGGACGGGATCTTCGAGTTCGGCGGGCCGATTCCGCCGGGTTCGGAGGCGCGCAACTACTACAACCTGTCCGGCGCCAAGGGGCTGCATGGCCATCTGCGCGCCGAACGCTGCGCCGGCATCTGCTTCATGGAGCGGCCGTTCTTCGGCCGGCTGTCGGCGTCGATTCTGCTGTTCAACCGCGACGGCGGCATCATGTTCAAGATCTTCGTCGGCCGCGACGACAAGCGCGAACTGCTGCCCGACCAGCTTGCTGCCTTCCGCAAACTGGCCGACCGGCTGTGCTGATGCGTCAAAATGTAAAGCTGGCGCCGCCCGCCTGACAAAGGTCAAAGCGGCGCCCTAATTTTTTGACATGATTGTCCAATGCACAGCGGACGAATCATTGTCGCATTTCTGATCGTGCTGGGGGCGGCGCCGGCCCGCGCCCAGGATCCGGCCGAGCAGGGCCGCGCGCTGTTGCAGGCGAACTGCGCCCGCTGCCATGCCATCGGCAAGACCGATGTCAGCCCCCTCGAGGCCGCGCCGCCGTTCCGCGTCATCAGTCAGAGTTACGAGCTCGACCGCTTCGGTCGGTATCTGCGGCGCGGCATCACCTCGACGCACCCCGACATGCCGGAATTCCGCTTCGACGAAGACTCCGCCGCCGCGGTGGTGGCCTATCTGCGGACGATCCAGGAGTAGACTACCGCTCCAGCGTGATCTCGTCGCCCTTGGCGCGCGACACGCAGATCATGATGGTGTCGGCCTTCTCGTGTTCGGCCAGCACCAGGTCGCGATGGTCCGCTTCGCCGCCGCTGTACTTGGTCCGGCAGGTGCCGCAGGTGCCGGTCTCGCACGAGCTCGGCATGTCGAGCCCGGACGCGCGCAGTACTTCGAGGATCGTCTTGTCAGCCGGCACCTCGACCGTCTTGCCTGTTTTCGTCAGACGGGCGCGGAACGCCTTGTCGCCGGCCTTGTGTGTATCGGCGTCGCTGAAGGCCTCGAAATGCACCGCGGTCGGCGACCAGTGGTCGGTCATGGCGCGCACCGCTTCCATCAGCGGCCGCGGTCCGCAGCAATACAGATGCTCGCGGTTCTGCCGCTCCTTGAGGATCGGCTTTAAATCGAGCGAGCAGGACGGGTCGCCATTGTCGTAGTGAATGGTGACGAACTCGCGGATGCCGGGCGCGCTCAGCTCCTCCTTGAACGCCGTCGTCTCCGCCGAGCGCGAGCAGTAATACAGCCGGAAGCGTCTTCCGCTCGCCTGCACCTGCCGGATCATCGCCAGGATCGGCGTGATGCCGATGC
>JAHCKF010000456.1 GCA_026125925.1 Pseudolabrys sp. | reverse complement strand
AAGATCAAATGCCATGCATTACGAAAGGCCCGCGTTGCACTGCATCAAGGGCTTAAACGCCGGCGACGTCCGCAGGGTTTCAAAGAATTTGATGAGTCATATGATGACTGATCAATGATGCGGAGCGGCAAAACACCGCCCGCACGCCACCATCACTCGGCCAACCCCTGGCCCACCAGCCACTTGTCGATCAGGTCGGCGATGGCGGCGTTGTTCTTCTCCATCATCAACATGTGCGAATTGCCGGTGATGCCTACATCCGGCAGCGAGACGAAATCGACCTTGCCGCCCGCGGCGCGGACTGCATCGGCATAAGCGACATCGATCTTCTTGTAGGCCGCCCAGCGCGGATGCGTGTCGACGTGGTCACCGAAGAGCATCAGGACGGGTACTGATTTCAGGGCCGGTGCATTGGCGATGACGCCGGCCGAGGCCGATTCGACGGCGACGATCGCCTTGAACTTATCGGGCCGCTTTTCGGCGACCTTGAAGCCGAAAGAACCTCCCTGGCTGTGCATCAGCACGACGCAAGGGCAAATCTTGTCCACCAGCGCGACATAGGCGGCGATGATCGCATCGTCAGTAGACAACCAGCGCGGCACCGTCTGCTTCATGAAGTTCTCATAGGCCTCGACCGGAAACTGCGTACCGGGGATCGGCCGCTGCTTGGCCGGATCGGCGTTCCACGAGCCTTCGCCCTGGCCGATGCGGAAGCGCTCATAAGGATCCTTGTAATTCAGGAAGGCCGGCTCCGACGGCCAGATGTCGTGCGAGGCAAAGCCCGAGCGGCCGCGCTCGACCGCATCGGACACATAGACGTCCCAGCCCTTGCGCACGAACATGTTGAGCCAGCCTTCGCGGCCGTCCGGCGTCGTCTCGAAACTCACGCCCGTCAGGCCGCCGCCGTGCCACATCAGCAGCGGCAGCTTGCTCTTGCGGTTCTGGGGCAGGAAATACTGCACATACATCTGTTCGACCATGAACTGGCCGTTCGGATCGTATTTCGACGGCGGGCCGCCGGGCACACGCGTGATGGTGCGCGTTTCCTTGCCGCTCACTTCGGCGATGCGGCCGCCGACGTGAAACGAGCCCATACCGCGCAACACAATCGGCTCGGCCGCCACAGCCGGCAGTGCGATCATCGACAGCATGAGTGAGAGGAAGAGTTTGCGCATCGTTTCGCCCCTGACATTTCTTGTTCGAAGCGGCGAGTGTGAGGCCAAGCGAGGCGCCGGCGCAATCCTGCGTCATCGCATGAGGCCATGCGCTGCCCGCAACGGCATCGCTGCAGATCATGGGCGGCTGCCCGCCGTGACTATCCGGCGCGCGCTTGCTGCGCGAACTCCTTGAGCATGCGGCGCAGCCCCGTAGCGTCCGTCACCCGCCGCGGAAACAGGAGTCGCGCCGACAGCGGACCGTTGGCGAGATCGAGACCGTCGGGATCGATGCCGGTACAGCGCCAGATGCCGCTCGGCGCGCCGCACAGTTTCACCGCGTAGAGAGTGAGGGCATCGCCGTGATCGTCATTCATGTGGGCGACGGCGCTCTCTTCGGCGTCGATGAGATCCTGCGCGTCGCCGATGTCGGTGAGCACGTCGGCGGCAGTCAGATCGGCGGCGCGGGCAAAGCCGCCATTGAGGTGCGCGGCTTCGACCTGCATGCGCCAGAAAGCGAAGTCGGCGAAGCCGGCATAGAGCTGCGCCTTGGGATGATGGGCCAGGAAGCGCCGGCGCAGCCGCGCCTCGTCGGCCGCCTCGCGCGGTACCGCGGCAAAACGCCCGAGCACCGTCAGGCGCGGATGCGTCAGAGCGTCGCCCTTTCCGGTTTCGGCCAGCAGCACCGAGGCGCGGCCGTCGGCCTCGAGATTGGCTGTATGGGTGGACAGCCGGGAGGTCAGGATGACGGGCGAACCGTCGGCGTCGGTGCCGATGTTCACCAGCGAGGCAAAGGGGTGCCCGGTATTCCTGTCCAAAGTCGCCAGGCTTCCGGCTCGAATCCGGCGCAAAAGTTCCCGTGCCGTCGCCCGGGGATAGAAATCGGCGGCTTGCGGCGCATTTTCCGGCAGACGGTCGGGCATGGAACCCGGAAGCGGGCCCGGTCGTTCGCTCATCGGTGAATTCCTCTCCACCCCCGGATTCGGGCGCATTTCCAGCCTTTTACCCTTGTAACCGGCCCAGAATCACATAGTTGTTGCAAAGAGGCCACAATTCGTACCCCGTTTGCAGGCTTCAACGCTCGCGGGACGACACCGTCAGAAGGGGCTTTTATGC
>JAHCKF010000455.1 GCA_026125925.1 Pseudolabrys sp. | reverse complement strand
TCAATCGAAGAAATCCGGGCCGCCGATCTTCTTCAGGGCGCGGCCGGCGTCGTCGCCGATCCGGACCGCATCGCGGATATGACCGTTGCCCGCAATGTCATGCGCGCCCTTGCCGTCCGGTCGCGCAATGAGTCCGCGGAAATGCAGCGTGTCGCCCGACAAGGTCGCGTGACCGGCGAGCGGCGTCTTGCACGAGCCATCGAGCGCGGTGAGAAAGGCGCGCTCGCAGGCGACCGCAATGAAGGTCGCCGTGTGATTGATGCGCGCCACCATCTGCCGCGTGCGATTGTCGTCGCCGCGCGTTTCGATGCCGATGGCGCCCTGCGCCACCGCGGGCAGAAACTCTTCCACCGGCATGACATGCGTCGCATGCCGCGACAGGCCGAGACGGTTGAGCCCGGCAATCGCCAACAAGGTGGCATCGACCTCGCCGCTTTCCAGTTTGCGCAGCCGCGTTTCGACATTGCCGCGCAACGGCGTCACTTTCAGGTCGGGCCGCGCCGCCATGACGATGGCCTGACGGCGCAGCGACGCGGTGCCGAGATGGGCGCCCTGTGGCAGATCGGCCAGCGTCTTTGCCTTGAGGCTGATGAAGGCGTCGCGCGGGTCCTCACGCTCGAGCACGGCGGCCAGCAGCAGGCCGGGCTGCGAGATCGTCGGCATGTCCTTGGCCGAATGCACGGCGAGATCGATGCGCTCCGTCAGCAGCGCCTCCTCGATCTCCTTGGTGAACAGGCCCTTGCCGCCGACCTCGGACAACGGCCGGTCCTGGATGGCGTCGCCGGTGGTCTTGATGGTGACAATCTCGAACGCGGCCTCGTCGGAGCCGTGTGCCTGCGCCAGCAGCCGGCGCACCGTATTGGCCTGGACCAGCGCCAGCGGTGAGCCGCGCGTGCCGATGCGGAGAAGGGGGGCCGATTGCGCCATAGTTCCTCGCGGTGTTAGGGCTCTTGTAGTTCAGCGCGCGCCGAAAAGGAAAGGCTGCCAATAGGATGCTCGTCCTCGGTATCGAGACGACCTGTGACGAAACCGCCGCCGCCGTCGTCGAGCGCGCCGCGGACGGTTCGTCGCGCATCCTGTCGAATATCGTGCTCAGCCAGGTCGAGCAGCATGCGGCCTTCGGCGGCGTGGTGCCGGAAATCGCCGCCCGCGCCCATGTCGAGGCGCTCGACCTGATCATCGACCAGGCGATGCGCGAGGCGGACAAGAGCTATGACGACCTTGACGGCATCGCCGCCGCCGCCGGCCCCGGGCTCATCGGCGGCGTCATCGTCGGGCTGACCACCGCCAAGGCGATCGCGCTGGTGAAGAACAAGCCGCTCATCGCCATCAACCACCTCGAGGCGCATGCGCTCACCGCGCGGCTGACCGACAACACGCCGTTTCCTTATCTTCTGTTCCTCGCGTCCGGCGGTCACACCCAGATCGTCGCCGTGCGCGGCGTCGGCGACTATGTGCGGCTCGGCACCACGCAGGACGACGCCATCGGCGAAGCCTTCGACAAGACCGCGAAGCTCCTCGGCCTCGGCTATCCCGGCGGCCCCGAAGTCGAGCGCCAGGCGACGCGCGGCGACAAAGAGCGCTTCGCACTGCCGCGGCCGATGCAGCACCGCAAGGATTGCGACTTCTCGTTCTCCGGCTTGAAGACCGCGCTGCGGCTGGAGGCCGAGCGCATCGCCCCGATGTCGCCACAGGACGTCGCCGACATGTGCGCCTCGTTCCAGCAGGCCGTCGTCGATGTCGTGTACGACCGGCTGCGCGCGGGCTTGCGTCTGTTTCGTGCACGCTTCGGCGACCCGCACGCGATGGTCGCCGCCGGCGGTGTCGCCGCCAATCAGGCGATCCGCGGCGTGCTCAATCGCCTCGCCATGGAGACCGGCACGCCGCTGGTCGCACCGCCGCTCAAGCTGTGCACCGATAACGGCGCCATGATCGCCTGGGCCGGCATCGAGCGCCTCGCGCTGGGTCTGACCGACACGATGGAGATGGCGCCGCGCGCCCGTTGGCCGCTCGATGCCACGGCTGCGGCAGAAGGTGCGCGCAAGCGCACGGCGGCGTATAAGTAGCGCGACATTGCCGGAAACCATTTCATGACCATCCAACGCATCGCGGTGCTGGGAGGCGGCGCCTGGGGTACGGCGCTGGCGCAGACCGCCGCCCGCGCCGGCCGCGACGTGACCTTGTGGGAGTTCGATGCCGGCCATGCCGAGCATCTCAGCCAGCAGCGCGAGAGCCGCTTCCTGCCCGGCGTGAAACTGGAGCCGGCGATCAAGGTGACGCGGGCGCTC
>JAHCKF010000454.1 GCA_026125925.1 Pseudolabrys sp. | reverse complement strand
TACCTCAAGTCGTTCGCCTTCTCTTCACAGGGCTCGAGCTATGCCGCGCGCGGCAATTATCTCGACCTCGACCCGACCTACAAGGATCGCTTCGGCCGGCCGCTGCTGCGCATGACTTTCGACTTCCCGGACAACGACATCCGCATGTCGCACTGGGTGTCCGACCGCATGGAAGAAATCGCCAAGGCGCTGAACCCGAAGAAGTACGTCTCCGGCAAGCGCAACAAGTCGTGGAATTCCGTGCCGTATCAATCGACGCACAACACCGGCGGCGCCACCATGGGCGCCAATCCTCAGACCAGCGCCGTCAACAAATATCTGCAGAGCTGGGACGTGCCGAACGTCTTCGTCATCGGCGCTTCCGCGTTCCAGCAGAACGCCGGCAAAAACCCGACCGGCACGGTCGGCGCGCTCGCCTTCCATGCCGCCGATGCCATCCGCAACCAGTATCTGCGCAACCCCGGCGCGCCTTTGGTGCAGGCATGAGCACGACCATGAAGCCGTCGCTCATTGCCGCCACCGTCGCCGCCCTCGTCATCAGTGCCGGCGTTGCGCGCGCTGTCGAGCAACCCTTCGACCAGATCCAGGGCGGCCGCTATCAGGCCGTGCTCGGCGATTGCGCCGGCTGCCACACCGCGCCGGGCGGCAAGCCCTATGCCGGCGGCGTCGCCTTGCAGACGCCGTTCGGTACGCTGGTCGCGCCGAACATCACGCCCGATCGCGAGACCGGCATCGGCGCCTGGTCGGAAGAAGATTTCCGCCGCGCCCTGAAGCAAGGCATCGGCCATGGCGGCGAGCGGTTGTACCCGGCCATGCCCTACCCCGCCTATACGAAGATGACCGACAGCGACGTCGCCGCGCTGTGGGCCTACTTCCAGACCATCGAGCCGGTCAGCAACGAGGTGCATTCCAACCAGTTGCCGTTCCCATTCAACATCCGCCTGCTGATGGCAGGATGGAATTGGCTCAACTTCACGCCTGGCGAATTCAAGGCCGATCCGAACAAATCGGACCAGTGGAATCGCGGCGCTTACCTCGTCGAGGGTGCCGGCCATTGCAGCGTCTGCCATGCACCGAAGTCGGCGCTCGGCGCCGACAAGGGCGCCATGACCGGCACCGTGCTGCAAGGCTGGTTCGCGCCGAACATCACCGGCAACCTGCATGACGGCGTCGGCCAGTGGAGCGTCGATGACATCGTCGCTTATCTCAAGACTGGCGTCGGCCGCGGCAGCGTCGGCTCCGGGCCGATGCGCGAGGTGATCGAGAACTCGACCTCGAAGATGAACGATGCCGACCTCAAGGCCATCGCCGTCTATCTCAAGGATCTGCCCGGGGGCGAGGGCAAGGGCCCGGCGCCGGTCGCCAAGGACAGCCCTGCGATGCAGACCGGCGCCAGGATCTATGCGGTCAACTGCTCGGCCTGCCACAACGGCGACGGCAGCGGCCAGGTCAACCTGTTCCCGAAGCTTGCCGGCAACAGCGTCGTGCAGCAGGGCGACCCCACCAGCCTGATCCATGTCGTGCTGGCCGGCAGCCAGGGCGCCGCCACTGATGCGCAGCCGACCACGCCGGCCATGCCGTCGCTGGCCTGGCGGCTGACGGACCAGCAAGTCGCCGACGTGCTCACTTACATCCGCAATAGCTGGGGCAATGCCGCTCCGCCGGTCGCGCCGGATGCCGTCCGCAAGCTGCGGGACAGCACCAAAGGCGGCTCGTAGCCGCCCGCCGCGGCGCATGACGGGACGCGGGATGGCGTGCTAGAGAGCGCGCCATCGCCACCCCTTTGGCCGCCATGTCACCCGCTCCGTCGCCCACGCCCACCCTCGCCTCGTTCCGCCGCATCGTCATCAAGGTCGGCTCGTCGCTGCTCGTCGATTCCGCCGCGGGGGAATTGAAGCGCGCCTGGCTGGCCTCGCTGGTCGATGACATCGCGGCGCTGCATGGCGACAAGCGTGACGTGCTGGTGGTGTCGTCCGGCGCCATCGCCTCGGCGCGCGCCTCGCTGAAATTGCCGCGCGGCGCCCTGCGGCTCGAGGAAGCGCAGGCCGCCGCCGCCATCGGCCAGATCGCGCTGGCGCGGTCCTGGGCGGAGACGCTCGGCGCGCACGGCATCACCGCCGGGCAAATCCTTCTGACGCTCACCGACACCGAAGAGCGCCGCCGCTATCTCAACGCGCGCGAGACCATCGACAAGCTGCTGGAATGGCGCGTCGTGCCGGTGATCAACGAGAACGACACCGTGGCGACATCCGAAATCCGCTACGGCGACAATGACCGCCTCGCCGCGCGC
>JAHCKF010000453.1 GCA_026125925.1 Pseudolabrys sp. | reverse complement strand
GTCGGCAATCACCGCCGCCATCATCTCTACACAGACGATGTCGGCGACTGTCACTCGCCGCACATCGACAGCCACGGCCGCCCGTTCACCAACAAGCTGCGCGCCTGGATGTACGCCAATAACGGCTGGCTGTTCGACGACACGCTGACCGACAACGACGTGTTCGCCAAGGACATGCTCGAAGACAAGATGGTGATGTTCTTCACGCGCACGCGCTGGTTCTGGTACTTCCTGTCGATGGTCGGCTTCCCGGCGCTGTGGGGCTATGCCTTCGGCGGCTGGCACGCGATGGTCGGCTGCATTCTGTTCGCCGGCTTCCTGCGCACCTATCTGTCGGTGATGGCGACGGCGACGGTGAACTCGGTGTGTCACAAGATCGGCTATCGCCGCTTCGACGACGCCAAGGACGAGTCGACCAACAACCTGATCATGACGGCGCTGACCTTCGGCGAGGGCCTGCACAACAACCATCACCGCTTCCCGCGCGATGCCTATCTGTCGCATGCCTGGTACGAGTTCGATCTCAACGGCCTGATCATCCTCGGCCTCGAGAAGCTCGGCCTGGTTTACGACGTCTTCCATGCCTCGAAGGTGCACAAGGCGGCGCAGGATCAGACCAGGCTCGCGGCCTGATCTTCTTCACGAAACTCCAAAGACTGAAACGGCGGGGCGCAAGCCCGGCCGTTTTTTCGTCGTGTTCCCGTTACGCGAAACCGCCGCATTTGATGCGGGAACGGCGGCGTGGCCGTGACGTTCACGTCAGTGAAGCCACCAACAGGGAGGCACGGATCATGGCCGATACGACAGAGGAACAACGCAAAATCATGGGCCGCGTCATGCACGAGTTCGAGCATGGCAAACTCTACAGCGGCAAGGATGGCGCGGGCGGCCGCGTCACTAATCGCCAGCAGGCAATCGCCATCGCGCTCGAAGAGGCCGGCGCCTCCAAGAACGAGAGCGAGGCCGAGAACCAGCGGCACCTCAAGGAGACCGAGCACAAGTCGGCCAAGGAAGCGCGCTCGCGCAAGGGGCCGACCTATGACGAGCTCTACGAGCGCGCCAAGAAGGCCGACATTCCCGGCCGCTCCAAGATGTCGAAGCAGCAGCTCGCCAACGCGCTGCACCAATAGGCCGCCAATGCGCCCGACAGGGATCGCACAGAGGAGGGAGATCGACATGCAGGTCAGCGATCTGATGACGCGCGACGTTCGCGTCGCCAATGCAGGCGAAACGATCCAGCAGGCGGCGCGCCTGATGGTGAGCCTCGATGCCGGCGTTCTGCCGGTCGGCGAGCAAGGCCGGCTGGTGGGCATGATCACCGACCGCGACATCGCCGTGCGCGCCGTGGCGCAGGGCATGGGTCCCGAGACCAAGGTGCGCGACGTGATGACGTCGGAGCTCATGTACTGCTTCGAGGATCAGGAGATCGACGAGGTCACCGACAATATGGGCGATCTGCAACTGCGGCGTCTGCCGGTGCTCGACCGCGACAAGAAGCTGGTCGGTATCATCTCGCTGGGCGACGTCGCCTTCGAGCAGGGCGGCGGCGACGGCATCGGCAACGCGCTGGGCGCCATTTCGACGCCGGGCGGCCAGCACTCGCAGTCGGGCTGACCGGCGCCGGGTCCCCGCAAAATAAAACGGCCGGGACTTGTCCCGGCCGTCTCGTATTTCGCCGCCCTAATGCGGGCTGCTTATTCCTCGTCGTCGTCCTGGCCCTTGCCGCCGATCTGCTTGAGCTTGGCGAACACGGCGTTGACGTCGATGTCGCTGCCGGACTTGCCGCTCTCTTCGGCGGCGGTGGCGACTTCGGCTTCCTTGCGTGTGGTCTCGGCGGCCGGCAGCAAAGTCGCGCCGGAGGCGGCGGCCTGCGGCTTCTCCTTGTTGGCGCGGGCCACTTCCATGTCGAGCTCGATCTGCGAGGTCAGGCCGAGCGTCACCGGATCCATCGGCGCGAGGTTGGCGGCGTTCCAGTGGGTGCGGTCGCGGATCGCGGCGATCGTCGTCTTGGTGGTGCCGACCAGGCGCATGATCTGCGCATCCTTGAGCTCGGGGTGGTTGCGCACCAGCCACAGGATGGCGTTCGGGCGGTCCTGGCGGCGCGACACCGGCGTATAGCGCGGGCCTTTCTTGCCGCCGGTGGTCGTGCCGGTCAGCGGCACCTTGGGGTCGACCAGCTTCAGCGAGGCGGCCGGATCGGCTTCCGCGGCGGCGATCTGCTCGCGGGTAAGCTGGCCGGTGGCGACCGGGTCGAGGCCCTTGATGCCCTGGGCGGAATCGCCGTCGGCGATGGCTT
>JAHCKF010000452.1 GCA_026125925.1 Pseudolabrys sp. | reverse complement strand
CAGGCGAGCACGGCACGCAGGTGCTGATCGACTTTGCCAAGCCGGTGAACCTGCGCGACGGCGACGGTCTCGTTCTCGATGACGGGACGATCGTCGTGATCAAAGGCAGCGCGGAACAATTAGTTGAAATCGAATCGCCGAACGCTTTTGAAACCGTGCGGCTTGCCTGGCATCTCGGCAACCGCCATACCGATGTCCAGATCGTCGGTAATATGATTCGCATGCGTCGTGACCATGTGTTGGAAGACATGTTGAGAGGCTTGGGGGCTCGGCTAAGGCCGCTCGAAGCGGCGTTCGATCCCGAGCCGGCGTCACCGCATGGCCATCACCATCATGATCACGGGCACGATCATGGATGATGTGGTGCGCCGGCGAGGTCCAGCAGCGCAGGGCAACGAACTCCGCTCATCCCCGCGCAAGCGGGGATCCAGAGCCGTGAGCGTGGTAGAGCTGGATTCCCGCTTGCGCGGGAATGAGCGGGGCGGCGGCGATCAAGCGCAACTCCTCCGCCTCATGGCCTGGCTGTCGCCGGCGTTTCCGGTCGGCGCTTTCTCTTATTCCAGCGGCATTGAATGGGCGGTCGAGGCCGGCGATGTCGCCGACGCGGCGACGCTGAAGGACTGGCTGTTCGCCATGCTCGGCGCCGGCGGTGGCTTCTGCGATGGCGTGCTGTTCGCCCATGCGCATCGCGCGGTGATGAACAATGACGGCGCGGCGCTGCGCGACATCGCCGAACTCGCCGCGGCCTTCGCGCCGTCGAAGGAGCGCCATCTGGAGACCACGGCGCAGGGCAATGCCTTCATCGAGGCGGCACGTGCAGCGTGGCCCTGCGCCGCGCTCAATGCGCTGAAGGCGGCTTGGGATGGCCCGGTGGCCTATCCGGTCGCGGTCGCCGTGGCCGCCGCCGGCCACGGCATCGCGCTCGATCAGGCGCTGTCGGCTTATCTGCATGCGCTGACGGCGAACTGGGTGTCGGCCGGCGTGCGCCTCATTCCGCTCGGCCAGACGCAAGGCCTACATGTGCTGGCCGCGCTGGAAGCCGCCGTCATCGACACCGCACAGCGCGCGCAAGGCGCCGCGCTCGACGATCTCGGCTCGTCCGCCTTCCGCGCCGATCTCGCTTCGATGCGTCACGAGACGCAGTACACGCGGCTGTTCCGCTCGTAGGCGGCCGCCGCCTTGTGACACAAGGCCGCGAAAACTTTCGCCTGATTTTCGCCACGGCGCGCGAACGATCTCTCCGCTTTGGCTTTGTCTCTTTTAGGGCGACACGTCGAATTCAGGAGAGGTTCCATGACCACCAAATGGCTGCTGAGCGCCACGACGGCGCTGGCGTTGCTGGCGACACCGGCTCTGGCCGCCGATGATTCGGCGAAGGGCACCAACAACGCGGAGCAGGCGATCGACAAGGCCTTGAACGATCGCAACGCGGCGGACGCGTCGGAAGGCGCGACGGCGACGAATAGGGCGGCGGAGAGTGGCGAGGCGGCAGGCGAGGCGCGCGGCGATCGGCCGAAGAGCGACCGCGCGATGGCGCAGCGGCGGCTGCGCCAGGCTCTCAAGCAGGCCGGCTTCACCGATGTGCGCATCCTCGGCGCCACCTACCGGATCCGGGCGCGCGACGAGGACGGCAATACGGTTTTCATGCGCATCAATCCGGGGGCGATGGACCGCCACGGCATGAAGCATGGCATGAGCAAGCACGACATGGATCGCGGCGGCACGGAACGCAGCATGGATCGCAGCATGGCCGACGACGGCGACGACATGGCGTCGGACGATATGAACCACGGCGGCATGCATCATGGCGGCATGGGCCGCGATGGCATGAACGGGGCGGAAACCACCGGCGCCGGCGACCGTGGCAAAGCCTATGGCGCCGGACCGATGGAGCCGCGCGGCGAGGGCGGCGGATATGGCAACAGCGACGGTCGGACGGGTGCGGGCGATGCCTTCGCCTATGACCGCGCCTACGACCAAGGCTTCCGCGACGGCTACGCCCGCGGCTTCGACCGCGCCCATGGCTGGCGCTAAGTCGCGCTCTCTTTCGCCCCGCGAAGGCGGGGAGCCCGCTCCTCGTCGTCCCCGCGAAGGCGGGGACCCATAACCCCTGGCCTCTTGATGGCGCGGTGGCTATGGGCCCCCGCTTGCGCGGGGGCGACGGTGCAAAATAATATTCCTAGGACTATTGACTTCATCTCCGGGCTAGGCTTATCTTCTCCCCATCCCGCCCCTGCTAGCGAGGGGTGTCTGATCAGCGTCTCCAGACGCTGGGGCGGGGAGCGGTGGCCGGGGGCGG
>JAHCKF010000451.1 GCA_026125925.1 Pseudolabrys sp. | reverse complement strand
ATTTGAACGACACCACCTGCACGATCACCGACACCGCCTCGAGCACGAAGAGGCCGCCAACGATGGCGAGCACGATCTCGTGCTTGATCGCCACCGCGATGGTGCCGAGCATGCCGCCGAGCGCCAGTGAGCCGGTGTCGCCCATGAAGATCGAGGCCGGCGGCGCGTTGAACCACAGGAAGCCGAGCGAGGCGCCGATGACGGCGCCGCACAGCACCGCGAGTTCACCGGTGCCGGCGACGTAGTGCAGTTGCAGATATTCGGAGAACAGCGCGTTGCCGACGACGTAGGAGATCACGCCGAAGCTCGCCGCCGCGATCATCACCGGCACGATGGCGAGGCCGTCGAGGCCGTCGGTCAGATTCACGGCATTGCCGGCGCCGACGATGACGAAGCCACCAAAGATGACGAACATCCAGCCGAGATTGATCACCAGTTCCTTGACGAAGGGAAAGGTCAGCGACGTCGCCATCGGTCCCTTGCCGATATAGGCGATCGCCGTGCAGGCGATCAGCGCCACCGCGGCCTCGGCGAACAGCCGGGTACGACCGGAGAAGCCGGCATGCGTCTGCTTCGTCACCTTGAGATAATCGTCGTAGAAACCGATCAGGCCGAAGGCGAGCGTGACGCCGAGCACGATCCAGACGTAGGGATTCATCGGGTTGGCCCACAGCAGCGTGGCGACCAGCAGGCCCGACAGAATCATCAGGCCGCCCATGGTGGGCGTGCCCTTCTTGGTGACGAGATGCGATTGCGGCCCGTCGGTACGAATCGGCTGGCCGCGGCCCTGCTTGAGGCGCAGCATGTCGATGATCGGGCTGCCGAAGAGAAACACGAAGACCAACGCGGTGACGACGGCGCCGCCGGTCCGGAAGGTGATGTAGCGGAAAACGTTGAAGAACGAGATTTTATCGGAAAGCTCAGTCAGCCAATAAAACATCGAGGTCGCCTTGCCGCAGGGGGCTTGTTTCAGGCTCCGGCGTCCGCCTCGGGCGCCGGACTACCCGCATAAGTTCGTTCTAACGCTTTCACGATCGGGGCCATTTTGGAGCCGAACGAACCCTTCACCATCACCGCATCACCAGGATGCACGGCGCCGAGCACGGCAGGCTCCAGTTCCGCCGCCGTTCCGGCATAGCCGCCCCGGCGGCCGGAGGGAAGAGCCTCCCACAGCGAATGCATCAGCGGTCCAGAACAATATACAAGGTCGACATGGCCGGCCTCGAGGGGCGCGGCCAAGGCGCGATGGAGCGCGGCGCCGTCATCGCCCAGTTCCAGCATGTCGCCGAGCACCGCAATGCGCCGCCCGCGAGGCCCGATTTCGGCCTGGCCGAGCAGCGCGATCGCCGCCGCCATCGACGCCGGGTTGGCGTTGTAGCTCTCGTCGATCAGCAGCGCCGTGCCGCCGTTGACGCGGAGCACGATCCGCGCGCCGCGCCCGGTCGGCGCCCGCAATTGACCGAGCGCCAGCGCCGCGAGCGCCAGATCGGCGCCCATCAGCGACACGGCGGCGAGCACCGCGAGCGAGTTGTTGATCAGGTGCCGGCCCGGCGCGCCGATCTTGTAGTGCACCTCATGGCCGAGGATGTCGGCGTGGACGCAGGACGTGTCGGCGCGCAGCGCAAAGCGCATCAGCCGCGCCTCGCAGGAGGCGTGTTCGCCAAAGCTGACGATGCGGCCGACACCGGCCGCCTTGGCCGCCGCCGCCAGCCGGTCATGTTGCCCGTTGTCGCGGTTGATCACCGCGGCGCCGCCCGGCTCGAGGCCGAGAAAGATCTCGGCCTTGGCGTCGGCGATCTTCTCGACCGAGCCGAAATACTCCAGATGCACCGGCTCGACCGTGGTGACGACGGCGACGTGCGGCCGCACCATCTTCACCAGCGGCGTGATCTCGCCGGCATGGTTCATGCCGATCTCGAAGATCGCGTATTTGACGTCGGCGGGGCAGCGCGCCAGCGACAGCGGTACGCCCCAGTGATTGTTGTAGGACGCGGCCGACGCATGGGTCAGGCCGTCGGCCGACAGCGCGAGACGCAAGGCTTCCTTGGTGCCGGTCTTGCCGACCGAGCCGGTGACGGCAACGATGCGCGCATCGGTGCGGGCGCGCGCCGCGCGGGCAAGATCGCGCAAGGCCTCGAGCACGTCATCGACGACGAGCAGCGGCGCATCGGCGGCAAAGCGCGCACGCTGATCGCGCGCCACGACGGCAACGCCGGCACCGGCGCCAAGCGCCGCCTCGACGAAATCGTGGCCGTCACGCACATCGCCCTTGAT
The DNA here is from genome assembly GCA_026125925.1 of Pseudolabrys sp. The sequence goes on along the minus strand of JAHCKF010000451.1, from coordinate 41 downwards.
GGCGAAGAACGCTTCATCCTTGGCGATGGTGCGGGTGTCGA
>JAHCKF010000450.1 GCA_026125925.1 Pseudolabrys sp. | reverse complement strand
GCGGCCGGCCAAGTCCGAACGCGTCGGCGCGCTCGCCGGCCAGCTCGCCGGTGTCGAGGAGATGTATGCGCTGAAGTCGATGATGACGGCGCTCGGCGTCAAGAATATCGACGCGCGCTATCCGGGTTCGCCGCTGCATCCGAAACATGGACGCGGTAGCTACCTGTTCAATTCGACCATCGCCGGGATCGAGCAGGCCGATGCCATCATGTTGATCGGCTGCAACCCACGCCGGGAAGCGCCGGTGCTCAACGCCCGCATCCGCAAGCGCTGGCGCCAGGGCAATGTGCTGATCGGCGTCGTCGGCGAGAAGGCCGACCTGACCTACGACTACACCTATCTCGGCGCCGGTGCCGACAGCCTGGCGCAGTTTGTCGATCATCCGCCGGCCAAGGCGCAGAAGCCGATGTTCATCGTCGGCCAGGGCGCGCTCAACCGCGCCGATGGCGGCGCCATCCTCGCCCAGGTCGCCAAGGCTGCCGCTTCGCTCGGCGTCGTCAAGGACGGCTGGAACGGCTTCAACATCCTGCACACCGAAGCGGGTCTGGTCGGCGCGCTCGATATCGGCTTCGTGCCGGGCGAGGGCGGCCTCGATACTGGCGGCATGCTGAAGGCGGGCGCGCTCGACGTGCTGTTCCTGCTCGGCGTCGATGAGGTCGACGTGCCGGCCGGTGCGTTCGTCGTCTATATCGGCACCCATGGCGACCGCGGCGCGCATCGCGCCGACGTCATCCTGCCGGGCGCCGCCTATCCGGAAAAATCGGCGACCTACGTCAACACCGAAGGCCGCGTGCAGATGACGACGCGCGCCGCCTTCCCGCCGGGCGACGCCCGCGAGGACTGGGCGATCCTGCGCGCGCTGTCCGACGTGCTCGGCAAGCGCCTGCCGTTCGACTCGTTGACCGCGTTGCGTGAGGCGCTGTTCGCCGCGCATCCGCACCTGAGGAAGATCGGCCGCATCGAGGCCGGCTCCATGGACGCGATCAAGGCGCTGACGAAGATTTCCGGCAACGCCGACAAGGCGCCGTTCCGCTCCGGCGTGAGCGACTTCTACATGACGAACGCGGTGGCGCGCGCCTCCGCGACGATGGCTGAATGCTCGGCGCTCCATGCGGGTGCCGTGAAGACCGCGGCCGAGTGACGCCATGGACATGACCGCATTCTTCTTCGCTTATGTCTGGCCGGTGGTGGTGATCGTCGCGCAGTCGGTGATGCTGCTCGTCATCCTGCTGGTCGCCATCGCCTACATCCTGCTCGCTGACCGCAAGATCTGGGCGGCGGTGCAGATCCGCCGCGGCCCCAACGTGGTCGGCCCCTGGGGCCTGTTCCAGTCCTTCGCGGACCTGCTGAAGTTCATCCTGAAGGAGCCGGTGATCCCGGCCGGCGCCAACAAGGGCGTGTTCCTGCTCGCGCCGCTCGTGTCCTGCGTGCTGGCGCTCGCGGCCTGGGCGGTGATCCCGGTCAATGTCGGCTGGGTGATCGCCGACATCAATGTCGGCATTCTCTACATCTTCGCGATCTCCTCGCTGATGGTCTACGGCATCATCATGGCGGGCTGGGCGTCGAACTCGAAATACCCGTTCCTCGCGGCGCTGCGTTCCGCCGCGCAGATGGTGTCCTACGAGGTCTCGATCGGCTTCGTCATCATCACGGTGCTGCTCTGCGCCGGGTCGCTGAACCTCACCAAGATCGTCGAGGCGCAGGACGGACCCTACGGGCTGCTCGGCTGGTACTGGCTGCCGCTGCTGCCGATGTTCGTGGTGTTCTTCGTCTCGGCGCTGGCGGAGACTAACCGGCCGCCGTTCGACCTGGTCGAAGCGGAGTCCGAGCTGGTCGCCGGCTTCATGGTCGAATACGGCTCGACGCCGTACATGATGTTCATGCTGGGCGAATACGTCGCCATCGCCACGATGTGCGCGATGGGCACGATCCTGTTCCTCGGCGGCTGGCTGCCGCCGGTGCCTTACGCGCCGTTCACCTGGGTGCCGGGCGTGATCTGGTTCGTGCTCAAGGCGCTGTTCTTCTTCTTCCTGTTCGCGATGGCCAAGGCCGTCGTGCCGCGCTACCGCTACGACCAGCTGATGCGGCTCGGCTGGAAGGTGTTCCTGCCGCTGTCGATCGCGATGGTGGTGATCGTCGCGGCCGTGCTGCAATTCGGCCTGCCGTTCGGCCTGCTGCAACCGAGGTAATGAGACGATGAGACTGGTCGGCGCAGCAAAAGCCCTGTTCCTCACCGAGTTCATCTCGGCGTTCTTCCTCGGCATGCGCTATTTCTTCAAGCCGAAGGCGACGCTGAACTATCCCTTCGAGAAGGGG